>QMNJ01000040.1 GCA_003647715.1 Candidatus Coatesiibacteriota bacterium | reverse complement strand
GAGCGGTGCCAGTTCCGAGACGCCAATCTCTTGGATTGATTTTATGCCACTATTGTATTTTAACAGATATCTATGCTTTGAGAAGTCACCGCACCTTTCAATCTGACCGAGATAGCCCTTGAAAATGAGTTTCTTGAGGTTCTTATAACATAAAAATACCTCAATTGTATCTGTGTAGTTGGACTCAATGAGCGATGATAATCTGGCGTCTTCTATAAGTGCGTTGCCGTCAACCTCAACTGATAGATAGGATGATTGAGCGGGTAGAAGCGGGTCATCAATAGAGATGGTGAAGGGGCTGATAGAGACAACTGCTGTGGTAATATCAAATCTTTTGTTGATATTGTTCACCCTGCCAGAGACGAGTATCTCTACTGTTTTTCCGCCTGCTAATATGTTCTTTGTCGTGGTTGACATTCTATTCCTCTTCTATATTAAGCCAGCCAAGTGCACGCTCCATTGCCTTCAACCTGCCCGTCATAGCCGCCTTATAGACCTCGTCAATCAGGGTCTCTCTATCGGTTAAACTGCCCTTCACCTCAATATTTATGTCTCCCTCGTTTATGACCACACCTTTGGTTTCAGGCGGGTTCCCACTTGATATGATATTCTCAAGTTTCTCAAGGGGTAGTATAACCTCAGTTGTGAATCTCTCACCTATTATTGCTGGGGTGCCTTTCCTCGTCCCCTTGATTATACCGCCCTCCTGAAAGAAGGGGATAAATGACAGAAAGCCGCTGAGTATAGAAAAGAAGCCCCCGCCACCTATGCTATTGAGAGCGCTCTCCAAGATGGACTTAAATGTGTCAGTGGCAATGCTCAAGGCGTTCTGGGTAAGTTCGGTAAAGTTGGCGAGGAGGGTGTCTGAGTGCCCCAGTGCCTTATTGAGAATGCTGTCAAATCTGCGTGAGACCCTGTTCAGATTGCTGTCGAGACCCAATATGTTGCCATATATGGTGCTGAAGGTTCTGGAGCTCTTATCCAGAAAAGTGTTCTGCCTCTCCTCCAGCCGTGATAATACCTGGTCAAATTTTCTATAGAGGTCGTCATTACTATATTTCTTTTTAGGCATTATAATCCTCCATCTCACTAATCTGAGAAGAAGTCAGTAATCTCTTTAATCTTTTCGGTCAATCTCATATCACAGTCAATCAGCGACATAAGGTTCAGTATGTTCATCTCGGTAAGTATCTCCCTTAAGCCCAGTGCAGGGTATCTCCTCAATATGAAAACCAGAAGTTCTGAAAGATTGACTGAAGCCATATTGACCCTATTTTTTTCCCCCCAGGAGCTTTTCAATCTCCTCCAGGCAGGCGATATAGTGGTGAATGTTTTCTATGTCTATCTTCATAGCGGTTTTAGCAAGTTCACCTCTGGAGGGTGGGTTATCCCTGAAGTCAAGTAGGCGTTCTGAGTGCTGGTTCTCCAGCACCCAAACGGTGAGAATGAGGCGTTCTGTGTCGTCAATGTCTTCGTTAGATGCGATGGTTCTCATTGCATTGAGAGCAATGAGGTTGGGTATGGCGAGGGAGACATCTCCGCTCTTCACCGTCTTCTTAAGTATCTCATCAATATTGTCTGAGGACATCTTGTATCAACTCCTATTCAGAGAAGTAGATGGTCAGGTCGCCGGGGGCGATATTTTCAATGGCGAAATCAAAGCCCAACCTCCCTGCCTCACCTGACAGAGCGCCTACCTCCAGCGGTGATATTCTTATACACCTCTTAGCATTGATGACTATATCTCCCGCCTCCATACCTATACCTGTTTTCAATAATCTCAAACTTCCAAGTAACTCAAAGTAAGATGGTAGTGTCCATGGGGAACAGTCAATCTGGATTCCTTCTGCCTCATCGTAGTGGAAGTAGGTTATGAACACCTCCTGCCCCGCATTTTGCTCATTAAATGTTAATTCGTTGTCGGTGATAGTGTATTCGTTCTTGAGGGGGTTTTCGCTAACTCTTTCAAACCTCTCGCCTGACTTTGCCAAAACCACCTCTGAGTTGGTAATCACCTCTGAGTGCACAAGTGTAATCATCAATGTATCCTCAGGTACGGTATGGGCTTCGTGGTCCTTCTTTCTCACCGAGCCGGGGCTGTGTTCACCGCCTATAAGAGAGGCGAGATGCTTTGGTGATATGTCATACCACGAGATTCGCCCAGTCGCCTGCGTTCCAACCGGTAT
Source organism: Candidatus Coatesiibacteriota bacterium (assembly GCA_003647715.1). GTDB lineage: Bacteria > RBG-13-66-14 > B26-G2 > B26-G2 > B26-G2 > B26-G2. The sequence continues at coordinate 8,637 of QMNJ01000040.1, read as the reverse complement.
GGTGTATGAACCGGTAGTGTCGCCCCTGGGGATGTTTATGGTCTCCACACCGAACCTTATCAGCAATTCCCCATAGTCACCGAACGGCGCACCGGTTGTTATGTCAAGAATTAAGCCCTTGCCTAACAGTTTCATTTCCATTCACCTCCATCTCTCTTAACCTCATCAGGAATATAGAATTGACTGTTGCCCTTCTCGGACTTGGTGAGTCCCTGTCTGAAAGAGCGCAAATCTCTGTAGCCCTTAATTTTCGCTTTAATAAGCGGAATATCTCCATCCTTAACCCTGTCTAGTAGGTCGTATGCCTGTTCCCCGATGGTTTCAAGCAATCGTCTTATGGTGGATGAAGCATCAGTATATATTGAGGACAGCACCAGGGTTATGGCGAGGTAGGTTGTGATGTGAGTGATTATGGCATCGTATGGTTCTGATAGTGGTGTAATGTATAGTGATGAGATGTTGGCATCTACTATGTCGCTTGCCTCTTCAATCATCTCGTTAAGTAGCTCATCACTCGCAACCTCCATTGTAAGGGCTGGCAGGTGGCTCCTTATCTGCTCTCTGGTAGTGTATCTGCTCATCTCTTGCTCCTTCTAACCTTTTTAACCTCAAGATAGGGGTCCTCTCTTATTTCAACAGGCACCTTTTTAAGTAGCTTCGCCTCCCTTGTGAAGAGATACCCTCCTCTTCTTCTTCGCCCTGCTTTAAGAGTGGGTCTTATTCTTACTGTGTATGGCATTGACAGACCTCCATCATATTGTTATAATATATTATAGCATAATGTAAACCATAAATAAATAAAAATATCTAATGCGAGGGGCTTTACATAGAAAGAAGGCACTAATTTTTTATAGTGCCTTCTTATGTCTCGGAGTGGGTTTCAAATGGTGAGTTTACCTGATTGATTATTCTGTCTCAATGGACTGCATCCTTCAGGTTTGCTCCTGCCTTGAAGTAGGGAACTCTCTTTGCAGGAACATATATCTTCTCACCAGTCCTGGGATTCTTTGCAGTTCTCGCAGCCCTGTCCTTCACACCAAAGATACCAAAGCCAGTTATGGTTACCTTATTACCTGCCTTCAGATTATCAGAAATAACATCTATGAAAGCATCAAGAAATTCCTTAGATTCCTTTTTGTTCATACCTGTCTTGTTGGCAAGCTGTTCTGCAAGTTCAATTTTACCTAATGATTTCAATATTAACACCTCCTTACTATGCAAGTATTCTATTTACAGTATTATGTAGATGTCAAGTGTTTATTTCAGTTGTTATATACGACATTTTATACTATTCCTCATCCTCATCTCTCATTACTATTAGCCCCAATTCCTTCAGTTGTTCCTCATCCACCTCTGATGGTTCATCCGACATAAGTGAGACAGCCCTGAGGGTTTTGGGGAAGGCGATTACATCCCGGATGCTCTCCTCACCAGCCATCAGCATTATTATGCGGTCAAGACCCAGTGCTATGCCACCATGCGGAGGACAGCCATAATCAAGCGCCTTCAGAAAGAATCCGAACCTGTCCTCAATCTGCTCATCGCTCAAACCCACAAGTTTCAGTATTCCTCGCTGAAGGTCAGAGTCGCTTATCCTTATGCTCCCAGTCCCCAGTTCATACCCGTTGCATACAAGGTCATAGGAGCGAGCAACTACTGACAATGGCTCCGTCTCAAGCATTTCTATATGCTCCTCCACTGGTGAGGTAAAGGGATGGTGGGTGGAAGTGATATTGCCCTCCTCGTCCAGTTCAAATAGTGGGAAGTCGGTTATCCAGACGAACTTGAACTCACAACTTTTATCTACAAGACACATTTTTTGTGCCAGTTTACTCCTGTATTTTCCCATCACCTCAAGGATTTTGGGCATTTCACCTCCGGCAATCTGTATCAGGTCACCATCGTTTGAGCCCGTCTTCTCCACTAATTGTTTTAGTTGCTCATCGGTATAGAACCTGGTCAGGGCGCCTTTAACACCCTCTGGTGAGATGTAGAACTGCATAAGACCTCCTGCACCACAATCCTTTGCCGTCCTCTCATACTCATCAAGTTCCTTCCTTGATGGATTCTTGTCCCTATGGTGTGTGATGGCGATAAAACCTGCGCCCTCATCCTTCATCTTCCTGATGAAGTCAGCACTGCCATTAGCAATAATATCTGTCACATCTATCAACTCAAGTCCATATCTCATGTCCGGTTTGTCAGTGCCATATCTTGCTATTGCTTCATTATATGTAATTCGCTCAAAGGGTATATTCAGTTTGATGTCAAGCGTATCCTCAAACACATAGCCCATCAACCCTTCTGAGAGAGTCATTATGTCTCTCTCATTGACGAATGACATCTCAATGTCCAGTTGTGTGAATTCTGGTTGGCGGTCAGCTCGTAAATCCTCGTCTCTGAAACAGCGGGCAATCTGGAAGTATCGTTCATAGCCCGCAATCATAAGCAATTGCTTATACATCTGGGGCGATTGGGGGAGGGCGTAGAATTTGCCCTTATGTATTCTGCTCGGCACGAGGTAGTCACGGGCGCCCTCTGGCGTTGATTTCATCAGTATGGGCGTCTCTACCTCAACGAAGCCCACCTCGTCAAGATAGTCGCGAATTGCCTTGATTGCACGGTGGCGCAGGATGATATTTCTCTGCATTGTTGGTCTTCTCAGGTCAAGATAGCGGTATTTCAGGCGCATCTCCTCGGTCGCATCCTCATCCTCAATCATAAAAGGCAGGGGTTTGCACTCTGCCAGTATGCGCAACTCCTCTGCCGATACCTCTATCTCGCCTGTCTTTACCTTTGGATTTATTGCCTCCTTCGGTCTCTTCTGAACCCTGCCCTTCACCTGAATAACATATTCAATGTGGAGTTTTTCGGCGGTCTTGACTACCTCCGCCGATACCTCGGGGTCAAACTTTATCTGGACAGTGCCGGTTCTATCCCACAAGTCAATGAAATTGATACCACCTAGGTTCCTTATTCTTCTCACCCAGCCGGCGAGGGTAACCTCACGACCGGCATCGTCACTGGTTATATTACCGCACGCTTCGTCTCTCAGCATTGTGCCTCCATAGGGTTAGTATATTCTTCCACTATATAAAGATAATATCCATATATTATCAAGTGTGAAATGAAGTATTGTTAAGTTGTTGTCTTAAGTGTTGAAATAGTAATATTAAGAGGTAGCCCGTCTGAACAATCAGTGCGAGAAGATAATAGAAATTATAGAGGTTGGGGAATTGCTCTATAAGGGGAGGATGGTGGGGTGAGATTGAGGTTGTATCTAAATTGAAGGATTTTGAGATATATGGTTATTTAGTAGTTCATAAAAATTTACATATGCGTAGTATAGTAAAAAAAGTCAAGGGGCTTAAGCCCCTTGTCCAAAAAACAACATTACATTCTTATAATCACCCTAATTAATTGTAGTAGTAATGCATCTGATGGTTATAAACATTCTATTTAATGTTGCAGGGCAGGGTATGCCTTATCACATTGCGATGCTATATCATTAACACTGTATTGTAGATTGAGAAATCTAACCTATAAGATAATAACTAAAGGGATATAAATAATCAACATAACCTATTCCTTTATATCATCCTCATATTCTACCTTTTGTTTTTCTTGACACATCATTGTCAATTTGTTAATTTTACAAAAAGCATATTAAGGGAGGGATATAATTGGCTCATGCATATACACCTGGTTTAAAGGTTGCTAAAGAGACAGTTGTGGTGAAGGAGAGGAAGCTACCCCTCCAGGGTGATGTAGTTGTGGAGGAGGGGCAGGAGGTAGGCGCATTAGATACGGTTGCTCGCACATTCCTTCCTGGCAATGTAGTCACCATCAATGTTGCCAACAAGATGAGCTTACCACCCGAGGATGTTCCTAATGTGATGATAAAGGGCGAGGGCGATGAGGTGGAAGAAAACGATGTTATTGCACAGCAGAAGTCAATATTTGGTCTATTCACTTCAAGGTGTTCAAGCCCTGTTAAGGGCAAGATAGAGTCAATCTCCGGTATAACCGGTCAGGTCATAATCAGGGAACCGCCCAATCCGGTGCAGGTGAACGCCTACATTGACGGCTGGGTGAGAGAGGTGATACCGAGAGAGGGCGTTAAGGTTGAGACCACCGCCACATTCATACAGGGCATCTTTGGTGTTGGAGGTGAGGTATATGGTGAGATAGTTATGGGGTGTAAGTCGCCTGGTGATGTTCTGGATGAGAAGGTTATTAAGGCAGAACATAAGGGCAAGATTGTGGTAGGTGGTTCTCTTATCACCCTTGAGGCGATAGAGAAGGCAAAGCAGGTGGGTGTAGCGGGCGTAGTGATTGGTGGTATGAACGACTGGGATTTGAGGAAGATACTGGGCTATGAACTGGGTGTTGCTATAACCGGCAAGGAAGAGATAGGTCTTACAATTGTAATCACGGAGGGGTTTGGAAAGATGCGGATGGCTCGGTCTACATTTGAACTTTTGAAGGAGCGTGAGGGCTACAAGGCGTCTATGAACGGTGCCACGCAGATAAGAGCAGGAGTAATCCGCCCTGAGATTGTTATTCCGCTTGGTAAGAAACCCCGTGGTGAGGGAGTAGATGAGGGTGTGGAGGATAGTTCTAATCTTGTGGTTGGAAGCATGATAAGGGCGATACGGGAGCCATACTTTGGTATGATAGGCAAGGTTGTGGAATTACCATCTGAACTCACAAAACTGGAGACAGAGGCGACTGTTAGGATATTAAAAGCCAAACTGGAGAATGGTGAGACAGTAGTTCTTCCAAGAGCGAATGTAGAACTTATAGAGAGTGAGTAGGTTTATTGAGCTTTCTATTATTTATTTTCGTAGGTTTCAATGTCTATTTTCTTGCGTTCATATTGTAGGAGGCGTATATGAGATTAATATGGTCGTTGGTATTTATTTTAATGGTATTGACCGTTGGTAGTGCCCTCTGCACAGATGAGACCCCTTCGCCTCCAGCAACAATTGTAGTGAGTGATAAGGGGAGCGATGATGGCTCCAAGTTGAGGGTAGAGTGGTCACCATCACCCGACGAGAAGAGCACCAACCCCGTTCTAAGGGTTGAAAGGTATCGTATTATGAGGAGGGAGATAGGTGGGCAGTTTGAAGAGGTTGAAGAGGTATTCGTTGGTGAGGGGATGGAGAAGGGGAAATATGTCTATATTGACAGTAATTTGCAGTTGGGGAAGAGATACATTTATCGGGTGTATTCTGTCTCGGAGAAGGATGTGGTTAGCAAGGGTTATGCAGGTGGTAGTGGTGTTCCTGTAGCAAATTTATTTAATGTTGAGAGGTTGAATGTTCTTATTTTCATAGTAGCATTTGCAGGACTATTTATTTACTTTTACAGGCGAGCAAAGGGAGGGGTAGAACTGTATGTAAGACCGATAGCGGGTTTATCAGCAGTGGATGAGGCGATTGGAAGGGCAACAGAGATGGGTAAACCCATACTATACATATCTGGCTTGAGCACGGTAGATGATATATCTACCATTGCGGCGATAACGATACTGGGCAGGGTGGCGAGAAGGGTGGCGGAACACGAGACCAAGTTAATTGTCCCCAACTATGACCCGGTGGTAATGCTGGTTGAGCAGGAGGTAGTTAAGCAGGCATATCTTGAGGCGGGGCATCCGGATGCTTATTCAGATGATATAGTGTTCTATATAACCACCAGGCAGTTCTCTTATGTAGCAGCAGTAGATGGCATTATGGTGAGGGAGAAGCCCGCTGCCAACTTCTTTATGGGATACTATTTTGCGGAGTCGCTTATTCTGGCGGAGACGGGCGCGGCGACAGGTGCCATTCAGATTGCTGGAACAGATGCTGTAACCCAGCTTCCCTTTTTCATCACTGCATGCGATTACACACTGATAGGTGAAGAACTTTATGCCGCAAGTGCGTATCTATCTAAGGACCCTCTTCAACTTGGAACTCTTAAGGCACAAGATTATATGAAGTTAGCAATTGCAGTTATTATGGGTATTGGAATAATAACTGCTACTTTTGGTTTGAATTGGTTCCAGAGGTTGTTTGTTGCCAGATGAGATTTGGATATGTTGTGAGAACGGAGGAATGAGATGAAGAGAGAACTACCATTATTTATTTGTGCGTTGATGGGAATAACTATGATAATACAATACTTCATTCCACATCCATACTCAATTAAATTCTATCAGACGGTTATTGGATGGTTCATTATCATTATGACATTTGCGTTTGTTTTAGGCATTATGTCTATTGCAAGGGTTCACTGGAATAAGGTCTCGCGAAAACAGAAGGACTGGTTTTACAGCTTGGTTGCTCTTATAAGTTTATCGGTTACATTATTCGTTGGTTTTGCTTTTGGTATTGAGAGGGGTAAACCATTTATGTTGATATTTGAGTATATTCAGGTGCCAATGGAATCAACGATGTTCTCTTTGCTCGCTTTCTATATTGCAAGTGCAGCATTCCGGACATTTAGGGCGAGGACTTTTGAAGCAACATTACTTTTAATAGCAGCAGTTATAGTAATGTTAGGTAGGGTTCCAATTGGATATATGATAAGTTCTAAAATACCTGCCATATCAGGTTGGATACTTGATATTCCTAATCTGGCAGCTAAAAGAGGTATAATGATTGGTGTGGGGCTTGGTAGTATATCTATGGGGTTGAAGATAATCCTCGGTGTTGAAAGGTCGTGGCTTGGCACGATAGGTGGAGAGTGAGGTGTTTGTATGAAGAACCTGTTAGATAAATTCCTTAAGATGGATAGGAGGTACATCTTCTTTCTTGTTGCGCTGGGTGTTATTATACCTCTCATCGTTCCTATAGGACTACCTGTTGACATAACAAAACCAGTAAAAGATGTCTATGATGCAATTGACTCACTGCCCGAGGGTTCTTATGTTATCATCTCACTTGATTATGACCCTGCAACAATTCCAGAATTAGACCCAATGGCGTATGCTATTCTAAGACATTGTTTTAGAAAAAACCTAAAAGTTATTACTATGACTCTATTGCCAGCAGGACCAGGTGTTGCAGAGATGGCGACCAAGACCTGTGCAAAACTTGAGAATAAGAAGTATGGGGAGGACTATGTCTTTCTCGGTTACAAGGTTGGTGTCAGTGCAGTTATTCTTGGTATAGGAGAGGATATAAGGATTCCATTCCCACAGGATTACTATGGAACAAGTATTGATGACCTTCCGATGATGAAGGGATATAAGAACTATGATGATACAGAGATTGTAATTACAATTAGTGGAACCAATGTGCCTGCAAGTTGGGTTGCATATGCACACCAGAGGTATCATGTAAATGTTGCATCGGGCGTCACAGCTGTTATGGCTGCGGACTTCTACCCATACCTACAGACAGGTCAGATGGTTGGTCTTATAGGTGGACTAAAAGGTGCGGCAGAATACGAGAAGTTAGTGGGTGTCCCAGGTAAGGCATTTGTTGGAATGGATGCACAATCTATTATTCATTCTTTAATTATTATACTTATTATCATTGGAAATATAGCATATTTCATTGTGAGGAAGTCAAAGAAGGAGGGTGTTGGATAATGGAGATGGTGTGGATTACAATTTCTGCTCTCTTAACACTTGCTATATTCTCGTTCCTCTACAAAGACAACCCCATATATAAGTTTGCTGAGCACTTGCTTGTTGGAGCATCGGCGGGATACTACTTTGTCATATACTTCTTTAATTCCGTGAAGCCAAATCTGATAGATGAGGTAGTAAAGAATCATCACTTGATTCCACTAATACCTGGATTTCTTGGTTTCTTAATTCTATTCAGGTTGAGTAGAAAATATGGATGGCTATCAAGATGGTCTATTGCCTTTTATATTGGAACTGGTATGGGGATTTATATCCCTGTTGCTATGCAGGCAAACATTATTGAGCAGTTGAGAGGAACAATGGTTGAGACGGGTAAGGTTGGCGAGCCCCCGCTTTTTAATATTAGTTCATTTTCTCTTTTGTTTTCAGATTTTAACTGGCATAACCTAATCTTAGCAATAAATGGTCCAATACTGATAATCGGAGTTTTATGCACTCTTGCCTATTTCTTCTTTTCCAAGCCGCATAAGGGTGCTTTAGGGAAGTTTGCAAAGGTTGGTATTACATTTCTAATGGTGGGATTTGGTGCTTCGTTCGGTTATACAGTTATGGCAAGGGTAAGTTTATTGATAGGCAGGATGGACTTTCTGGTAAATACCTGGTTCAGACAGCTATTTGGTCTGTAGTAATTATGTTGTTAAGGCGGTCTATTATATGCCCGCCTGTATTATGCTTTGCAATGCACTCTAATCGTTTGAGCCGCCGGTAACCCAGGCGCTCCACTCTCCCTTGCCTTTCTCTGAGTATATATAAATTGTAAATAATCCACCGCCGGTGAGGGTTATGTATTTGCCCTCTGAAAGGTCAAAGGTGCCCAGCTCGTCTCCATACTGCCCCTCAACTCTTACAAGGAACTTCGCCTTCTCAGGGTATTCAAAGGCAAGTTCAACATTCTGTATATTGCAATAGATGATGAAAGAGTCAACTTCTTTCTTATTGCTAATATAACCACTAACTTCAATGAAATCAGCAGGATGGTCTTCTGGGTTAATATAGGT
>QMNJ01000039.1 GCA_003647715.1 Candidatus Coatesiibacteriota bacterium | reverse complement strand
TTTTTATATAGATAAATAGAGGTAATACTTTTATCCCTTCATAACTGCAAGGGGAATCATTCGTGCCACTTTTCTGGAGATACCTGCCCCATGAACCACTTCTACCACATCGTCAATATCCTTATATGCCTCTGGCATCTCCTCAGCCAGAGTTCCCCTCCCGTATGCTCTGATTATTATACCCTGCTTTGCTAATTCGTCATCAATTCTTCTTCCCTTCGCCTTCTTCATTGCCTGATGCCTTGACAACACCCTTCCTGCTCCATGGCAGGTTGAACCAAAGGTTTCTTTCATAGCAGTGTCCGTCCCGACCAGTAAATATGAAGCAGTTCCCATATCTCCGGGGACTATAACTGGCTGTCCAACATCAATATAGTCATCAGGAAGTTCGCTGTGCCCAGGTCCGAACGCTCTCGTCGCTCCTTTTCTATGTACCAGTAGATTCATCTTCTTACCATCAACAATATGTTCTTCAAATTTGGCGATATTGTGTGCTACATCATATATCAATTCACCACCGAAATCCTTAGGTGAAATGCTCAATAACTTTAGGAATACTTCCCTCATCCAGTGGGTTATGACCTGACGGTTGCACCAGGCATAGTTCGCCGCAGATGCCATACCCGCTATGTAGGTTCTGCCTTCTGGACTGTCAATAGGTGCTGATGCTAACTGTTTATCAGGTAGGTCTAGACCATATTTACTTTGTATTTTATTCATAACCTTTATATTATCATCGCATATCTGGTATCCAAAGCCCCTTGAACCTGTATGAATCATTATCACCACCTGCCCCTTGAATAGTCCCATGCATTCAGCCACATTCTCATCATATATGGTCTCAACCTCCTGAATTTCAAGGAAGTGATTCCCCGAGCCGAGAGTCCCCAGTTGTGGCAAGCCCCTCTCCTTTGCTCGTGAGGAAACTACATCGGGGTTAGCGCCTTCAATACAGCCACCGGCTTCTGTGTGGTCAAGGTCCTCCCTCTCTCCATAACCATTCTCTACTGCCCATCGGGCACCCTTCTCCATCACCTGATTGAGCTCGGATTTGCTCACCCTGAGCTTTCCTCCTCTGCCCAGACCAGTTGGAATCTCTGCAAAGAGCGAGTCAATAATCTCTCTCAATCTGGGTCTTATCTCATCTACGGTCAAATTGGTGCGAATAGTCCTTACCCCACAGTTTATGTCGTAACCGACTCCCCCTGGTGAAATAACACCATCGTCAACCCTTACACCTGCAACACCACCTATGGGAAAGCCATAACCCCAGTGTATATCGGGCATAGCGAGCGATGCTTTTACAATACCCGGCAGATGTGCCACACCGATTACCTGAAGTGGGGTTGCGTCATCTCTTATCCTATTTATGGACTTCTCTGATGCATATATTATACCATCAACACGCATACCCTTATTATACGACTTCGGTATTCGCCACTTATAATCACCAATCTTTTCCAGCGGTCCTGTATATGTCTTCTGCATATATTTACATAATATTATTATAGCAAGAAATCCTGTTTTTTAAGAAGCATCAGTCATTGGATATTAAAAAATATTACATAATGGTGTTTATAAAAAGTAAAAATTATGAAAGTAACAATATTTTTGGAAATCAGGTTTTTATCCTCTGCCAGTATTCAGTTTTGTCTTCAATTGTCATTTCACCAAAACTCATATAGTCCTCCCTGAACACAAGCAATACTGTTCCAGTTGGTCCATTTCTCTGCTTGCCAATAATTAGTTCTACGCAATTTGAGAAATCGTAATCATTTATGCTGTTCTGTTCGGATGACCTGCGATATCTCCATAAAAATGCAACAATATCAGCATCCTGCTCTATTGCCCCAGATTCTCGTAAGTCCGAGAGTTGTGGTCTTCTGTTGCCATGTTTCTCAATATCCCTTGACAACTGTGAGACAGCAACAACTGGAACATCAAGTTCCTTTGCTAAACTCTTTAAGAACCTTGATATCTCGGCGACCTCTGCCTGTCTGCTCTCTGGACGAGTTGACCTCCCCCGCATCAGCTGGAGATAATCAACTATGATGAGGGCTATATTCTCCTGTGAAGCAAGTCGCCTTGCCTTTGCCCTCATATCAAATACACTCAGTGCAGGAGTGTCGTCAATATATATACTGGCTTTTTTCAAGCGACCAGCAGCATTTAATATTGGCGTCCAATCTGCATCTGCAACATGCCCTTTTCTTACCCTATGAGCATTGACTTTAGCTTCTGCACACAGCATTCTTAGTGCTAATTGTTCTTTACTCATTTCGATACTGAATATTGCTACAGGTTTTTCTTCTACAAGTGCAACATGTCTGGCTATATCAAGAGCGAATGATGTTTTGCCACATGTTGGTCTCCCGGCAATAATTATAAGGTCTTGCTTTTGGAGACCCGCAGTCATATCATCAAAATCGCTAAATCCAGTGCTTAAACCAATGGTTATGCCTTTTCTTGTAGCAACTTCTTCTATATGGTCAACTGTGTCTGTGACCAAATCTCTTATGGGAAAAAAGAATGATTGTATTCTCTGCTTTGAGATGTCATATATCGTTTCTTCCGCAAAATTAATAATGTCGTCTGTTTCTTTTAATTCAGATTCAGCAATATCAAGTATTTTCTTTGCAGCTTCAATAATTCTCCTTTTAGTAGCTATATCCTCTACTATTTCTATATAATGATTTAGATGAGCAGTCGTAGCTACATCAGATATTATTTCTTTTATGTATTCTAACCCTCCAGCATCCTCTAATCTTCCGTTTCTTTTTAACTCTTCTATGACAGTTATTGCGTCAGGGGTTTTTCCCTGTGAGTATATCTCCATTATTGCTTTAAATATTAAACGGTGTTTACCATAATAGAAACTATTCTCTTGCAATCTTTGGTATGCTTCCTCTATCGCTGAGGTTTCCAGTAGTAATGAACCAATAATTGCCTTTTCAGCTTCTAAATTGCATAAAATAGTATCATCCATAATATTGCGAATTGTAGATTACCAACTACTCTTTTACAACAATAACTGGTAAGGTAACCCTTATATCTCCTGCCAGTTCCACCTCAACATTGTAGGAACCTGTATTCCTTATGGGCTCATAGAGTTTTATCCTATGCTTGTCTATTTTATGACCGAGATTAGCCAGTTCTTCCGATATGTCTTTTGTGGTGATAGAGCCAAATAATTTGCCGTCATCCCCCGCCTTCATCTTGAAGTTTAAAACCACATCCCTAAGTCCGTCTCTTATAATTTTAGCCCGTTCAATCTGTTTCTGTGCTCTTTTCTCCTCAAGATGTGCCTCTCTCTTGTATGCTTCTATATTTGAAGGAGTTGCCCTCTTCGCCATCTTTCTTGGTAGCAGATAGTTCCTCGCATAGCCATCACTCACAGTGACAACATCTCCCCTCTTACCCAGTTTGTCTACATCCTGAATCAGTATAACATTCATAGCATCTCCTCCAAGTTAACGGTATTGCTCTCTGGTAAAAGGTAATAGAGCCACTATGCGAGCTCTTTTTATAGCTCTCGCCAGCATCCTCTGGTGTCGGGCACAGTTGCCAGTTGTCCTCCTTGACCTTATCTTCCCCCTATCTGTGATATACTGCGCAATTCTTAATACATCCTTATAGTCAATATGCTTTACCTGTTCCTCACAGAATCTACATTTTCTTTTAAATGGTCTCCTGAAAATTCTTTTCGCCATTTACACCTCCAGATTAAAATGGTACATCGTTTTCAGAAGAAGCATCAATATCCTCTTCTATTATCTCTTCACTCTCTCCTATGTCTTCTGGAATCTCTTTTGTATCCCCTCTTCTCGGTATGTATGATACCTTATTCGCCACCACCTCAAATACAGTCCTCTTCTGACCCTGATATTCATAATTCCTCATATCAAGACGACCTTCCACAAATACATTATCCCCTTTGCTTAATGTCTCAGCGCATCTCTCAGCCAAAAAAGACCAGGCGACTACATTTATAAATAAGGTGTCACCCTTCCATTCTCCTTGGGAATCCTTATAACTTCTGTTCACTGCTATTCTAAACCTGGAAACTGCTGTCCCCTGAGGGGTATATCTCAATTCCACATCCTTAGTTAAATTACCCATCAATAGAATCTTATTATAAAACGGCATAATTACCTCCCCTCCATATATAAGGGTTAACTTTTATCGGATGTTCCTACATCTTTATGAACCTCATCTTCATCCCTTACCTTCTCTTCTGACTTCTCTTCATTCTCCGCCTTCTCTTCTTTTTCTTCTCCTCTCCTTTGCGTAATCCTTCCTTTTCTCTCTGTTGAGCCACGGTGAACCCTTGTCCTCCTCATGCTTATAACCTCTTCATAATCCGGTATCACGATATCCTTATCTGGGATTCCACCCTCTGCCTTGACCGTCATATACCGCATCACACCTTCCATCAGACGAAGATGACCCTGAAAGTCCTCTACCTTCTCTCCATCTGCTTCAAAGTATATCAGCAGATAGTGACCCTTGTTCTCCTTCTGTATTCTGTATGCGAGGTTCCGCACTCCCAAATCCACAACCTTAATTGGTTTTAATCCCTCCTCCTCAAGAGAACCTGTAATACTTTCTCTCAAGACCTCTAACTGTTCATCTTTAAGGTCGGGCTTTACTATTATCATCGTTTCGTATAATGTCAAATCTAAAACCTCCTTTTGGGTTATGAATTCTAACAAAAGGATATTAAAACAAAAATACCTATTTAATCAAATAAATTATTTAACTTTTCACCTTGAAAATAAACTTCAACAGGTCGCCATCCTCCAAAGTATAGTCCGCTCCCTCAATTCTCATCTTCCCCACCTCCTTTACCTTCTTCAAATCACCAATTCGCACCAGTTCATTATAATTGACAACTTCTGCCTTTATGAATCCCTTAGCCATATCAGTATGAATTATAGACGCCGCCTCTTTTGCTTTACTGCCCTCCTTTATTGTCCAGCCCTGTATTATTCCTCCCTCAGTGGTATAAAACACTATTAGGTTCAATGCTTTCAGACCGAGATTGATTAGTTTATCAATCTCTGTTTCTTTCATACTATACAATTTCTTCAGTTCTTCCCCCTCGTCATTATTAAGCCCCGTCATCTCCTCTTCAATCAGGCACGACATAACTATACTGCTTTTAACCTTCTCGTTTATAGAACCCCCTATAATACCACTATCTGCTCCATAAACTATATCTTCAGGTTTTATGTTAAAAACTACAATATATGCCTTTAATGTAAGAAGCTCATATCCATCTATTATATTTATCTCCTCCTCGCTCATCTTGTCCTTTAGTGAGTCCCCATTGCCCAGATAATCAATCGCCTTCTCTATAATCTCATATTTTACTTCAGTTTCTCTTTCTCTTTTTCCCTTCATCTCCTTTGCCAATTTATCCCTCCTTCTCTGAAGCAACTCCATATCTGATAATGCAAGCTCCAGCCAGAGAATGCTAAAATCCCTCTCAGGATTCGCATTGTCAGAGAAGGCGTCAAGCACTAAGATTAAAGCATCCATTCCCCTGATATGTGATAGAAACTGATTACCCAATCCCTCACCCTTATGGGCACCCTCTACAAGACCAGCAATGTCCACAACCCTGATGGATGGATACAATATCTTCTCACTTTCAACTATTTGACCTATTTTGTCAAGACGCTCATCCTTCAAAATAGCATAACCCACATTGGGGTCTATGGTGGTGAAAGGGTAGGGTGCGACCTTTGCACCCGCTTGTGTTAAAGCATTGAACAGGGTTGTCTTCCCAGCATTTGGTAGCCCCACCAACCCAAGTTTCATTGATTACACCTCGTCATCGCTTTATCTATGCCTTCATCAACAACTATCTTAAGACACTCAACCACTTTATTGATTGTATTGGTTATTACATCCATCTCCTTATCTGTAAATGGTGATAGCACATAATACACGGGGTCAACATTTGGTGGCAGAGGACCTATACCTATCCGTAACCTCGGGATATTCTCACTGTTTACTGCTCTTATTATGCTGTTCAGACCTTTGTGACCGCCTCCACTACCTCTTTTCCTTAGGCGTAACCTCCCCATCTCCAGATTGAAGTCATCAAGTATAATTATAACCCTTTCAAGGGGGATGTCAATCTCCTGTAGTATGTTCCTTACAGCAATACCTGAGAGATTCATATAAGTTAGTGGTTTCATAATTGTGATGTCTTGTTCGCCATATATCCCACTTGCACTTGTATATGTTTTTCTGATGGTGAAGATTCTTGGCGGGAATTTCAAACGCAAATCCTTCGCAAATGCATCAACTACCATAAAGCCAATATTATGCCTTGTGCGGGAATATCTTCTGCCCTTATTACCTAAACCACAGAATAACCAGTTCATATTCAGTTATTATAATAGGTTAACAACGGTATAGAATTTTACTCATTGTTGCTGGTTTTATATACTTTGAATGCTATTTCTAAGTTGTGGACTCTTCTGATGGTTCTACTTTCTCTCCCTCTTCTTCACCCTCTGCCGGTGCTTCTTCTTCCTCCACCTCTTCTGCTACTACCTCTTCCTCAATCTCCATACCCTTGGGTGGCACCACGGTGAAGACCACCCTGTCTGGCGAATCAAGCAGTTTTACTCCCTCAGGTGTTTCAAGGTCTCCAATGGTATAATTATCGCCAATTTCCAGATTAGATACATCTACCTCTAATACGGGAGGAACATTTACCGGCAACCCACTAACTTCCACACTAAACATGGACTGGTCAAGAACTCCACCCTCTATTTCTCCTTTTGCCCTATTAACCGCTACAATGGGTATACTGACATGTATTTCTTTATCTTTATATATTCTATAAAAATCAAGGTGAATAATGTCTGTGCCAAGGTAATCTCTCTGAATCTGTTTAACTATTGTGGGTATTGTCTTCTTACCGTCATTGATATTCAGAGTGAATATGCATGAGGTTCCATATTCTGACAGCATACTGCGGAACTCATCTGTAGAGACAGAAATATTGATATTATCTATCTCAGGACCATAGACAACCGCAGGTATGAAACCTTGCTTACGCAATCTTTTGGATTCTGCTTTTCCTATGTTTTCACGAACAAAACATCTTATTTCTACTTCTTTCATATCTCAACCTCACAAAGTAGTGTTATTTTTTCTTATTATAACATTTCATCAACCAGAGCATTTACTTCACTTCTTACCAGGTCAATTATCTTATTGGAATAAAACAGAGCAGATACGCTCTTATTCTCATGTATACTCTCAATTGCTGCTTTGAATAATTTTGCTACTGAAATAACTTTTATTTTCTTACTCCTCTTGAAACGGTCCTCACCAAGTACTTGGTCAATCTTTCTTTCTCCCTTTTCAGGTTCAACATCTCCCACAATTACCCTTTCAGTATCACCAAACACCCAGTTGGTCTTTTCTTCAGGCGAGATGGTATCTGTCACCAGAACCATATCTATCTCTGACTGCTCAATCTTTTCAATGGCACTGTTGACCATAACCGAGTGGGTGCAACAAACGAATATCTTCTTAGCACCTCCCTCTTCTTTCAGAACATTTGCGGCATTTATGATAGTTCCACCTGTGCTTATAATATCGTCTATCATCACAACAACCTTGTCTTTTACATCCCCGATAAATCCGGTTGTCTGCACATCATGGGCACTTGTTCTGTCTTTTACAACGATTGCCATATCCGTACCTAACTCATTCGCCAACCGCTTGGTTAATTTCACCCTACCTACATCAGGCGCAACCACTACTACATCATCCATGGACCTTATCTCCTTGCTATCTTCAATCATTCTCCTGAATAGTTCATCAAATAGCACCTTAAATAGGGGTCTTGCAGTAAGATTGTCAACAGGAATGGTGAAGAAGCCCTGTATCTGCTCTGCGTGTAGGTCCATAGTGAGAACACGGTTGGCACCAGCTGTAGTTAGCATATCTGCGACCAATCTAGCGCTAATAGGAACCCTCGGTCTGTCCTTCCAATCTTGCCTTGCATAGCCGTAGTATGGTATTACAGCGGTTATTCTTCCACCTGATGCCCTTTTGATACCATCTATCATTATTAACAATTCCATAATATTCCAGTTCACAGGGTAGGATGTTGACTGTATTATAAATACATCTCTTCCCCTAACATTACATGCGAGTTCTACCAGTATTTCGCTATCTGGAAACCTGGTAAATTTGCACCCACCCAGAGCTATCCTCATTTTTTCCTCATTAAACGCATCAATTATCTTCTCAGCGAGGGCGACATTTGATGTTCCCGAGAGAATGACCATCTCTTTTTCTGATATAGTCATCGTTTAACCTCCGATTGTAACGGAGGATATATTAACAAGTTATTAAATCTCTTTCAACCATTCTATATTGGTGCCTTCTCAAATAAAATTATTATACTTTGAGTTTCATTATCGTTTTATTAAAATGTAAAATATCACTAACTAAATATGGATGGCTATATAGGAGTTTTTGATTCAGGTGTGGGTGGTCTCACAGTAGTTAAGGAGATTATCCAGATTCTTCCATATGAGGATGTGGTATATCTTGGCGACACCGCCAGAGTCCCCTACGGCACCAAGTCGCCAGAAACAGTAAGTCGGTTTTCGCTTCAGTGCCTTAAATTTCTTTCCAACTATCCACTGAAGGTGGTAGTGGTTGCCTGCAATACAGTATCATCAACATCCCTTGATGTTCTCAAGGATAATACTGATGTCCCAATCATTGATGTAATAAAACCAGGTGCTTCTTCTGCGGTTATGAGCACCAGAACAGGCAAAATTGCAGTTATTGGCACCAAAGCGACCATATCAAGCATGGCATATGTCAGAGCCATTCACAATATAGACAATAGCATAACTGTCTATCAGAAGGCATGCCCACTCTTTGTTCCAATTGTTGAAGAGGGTTTACAGGACGACGAGATTGCCTTAATTGTAGCAAGACGTTATCTCAACTACTTATTGGATAAAGATATTGATACTGTGGTTTTAGGTTGCACCCATTACCCACTCCTAAAAGGTGTGATTAGAAAGGTATTTAGCAATGATGTTCAGTTAATAGATTCTGCCTATCAAACATCAATTGCTGTATCAGAGAAATTGAATGAGATGAGTGCCTTAAGGAATGTAAGCAGAGAGAAACCAGAACACCTGTTCTATGTAACAGATATTCCAAATGATTTTCAAAGGGTCGCTACCAACTTCCTCGGATGGGATTATGTATATGTAAAAAAAGTTAATATTGATGAGGAATAGAAAATGTCTTACATCAGAGAAGATGGAAGAGCACCCAACCAATTAAGGATGATTGAATTCATCCCCAGATATATTGAGAAGGCATACTCATCGTGCCTTGCAAAGTTAGGAATGACATGGGTATTATGCACCGTTTCACTCGTCTATGGTGTTCCTTCCTGGAAGGAGAGTGAAGGTGGTGGATGGTTAACCGCTGAATATGATATGTTGCCAGCATCAACAGGTGAGGGAAGAATGATAAGGGACAGGGTAAAGAGCCAGATATCAGGCAGGAGCCAGGAGATACAACGATTGGTGGGACGCACACTTCGTGCTGTGTGTGACTTAAGCGCCTTTGAAGGCATTACACTCTGGGTTGATACCGATGTGCTCCAAGCAGATGGTGGAACCAGAACTACAGCAGTAAATGGAGCAATGGTGGCTCTCCACCTCGCACTCAGCAGGATGCAAAGTGAGGGGCGGATTGAGAGATTTCCGTTGAAAGAGTTTGCTGGTGCTATCAGTGCAGGGGTGGTAGAGAATACACCTATGGTTGACCTTAACTATATAGAAGATTCAAAAGCTGAGGTTGATATGAATGTGGTGATGACAGGGGGCGGTAAAATTATTGAGATTCAGGGGACTGCAGAAAGAAAACCCTTCACCAGAGATACTTTGAATACTATACTGAATATGTCTGAGAAGGCGGTAATGCAGATAATTGAGAAGCAGATTAAATCACTCGGTATTGAGAGATGAGTGAGGCATCAAAAATAGTAATAGCAACTCACAATGAGGACAAGGTGAAGGAGATAATATCCATCCTTGGTTCAGATGACCGTTTTGAATTCATATCAGGTGTAGGCGACATTGACTGGGATGAACCAGAAGAGGTGGGCACTACACTGGAGGAGAATGCAACCATAAAGGCGAAGACAGCAAGCAAATCAACGGGTATGGTAGCAATAGCAGATGACACTGGGCTGGAGGTGGATGCCCTTGACGGTCTTCCGGGAGTTCACTCGTCAAGGTATGCTGGTGATGATGCCACCTATGAGGATAACTATCGTAAACTCCTCGGGGTGATGGTTGAAATCCCACTAATTGAGCGCTCCGCCAGATTCAGAACCGTGGTTTCTTGCGTCAGCGGTAATGATAATCTGTTCGTGGTTGAGGGGGTGTTGAATGGTTATATAACTGATGAACCGTTAGGTGAGCACGGCTTTGGCTATGACCCCGTCTTCCTTATCCCCCACCTCCAGAGAACACTTGCCCAGTTAAAGCCGGACGAAAAGAATGCAATTAGCCATAGATATCTGGCATTCAGAAAAGCCCTTAAAAAACTGGTATCTTTATATAAAGAGGGATTGTTATGAGGGTTATTTATATTGTGCTATTCATATTGTTTCTCATACTTATATTAAGTCCTCTTGATATGTTGCCTGGGTCAGAGTTTGATGACATAGTATATGCGATAATAGACATCATATTGGGGATACTTATAGCAAAGCAAAAGAAGAAGCCGAAGGATGAAAAAGAAAAACAATAAATACATAAACCCCTTAAACACAACAGCGACTGTTTTAAGCGCTGAGATTGGCTATCCCATCAAGCATAAAGCTCCTGTGTTGTTGTTCGGTATAGGAATTTATTATTGACCTGCCAAACCAAGCGAGAAAGTATCGTTGCAATCCTTTTATTTATCAGGTAATTAAAATCTTATAATTAATAACAATTATCATTGAATTAATACAATTTCTAATTTATCATACATAGTAATGGATTATTC
>QMNJ01000038.1 GCA_003647715.1 Candidatus Coatesiibacteriota bacterium | reverse complement strand
TTTCATCACAGGGCAACATTATAAACAATGTATAATCCAATGATATTTACTAATAGTTATTACTATGTTATAATATTTGCTACACCCTATAATCTCTATTTTACAAAGAGACAGATATGAAACTCTTAACCTGGGCGAGGAAGAATATCTACCTGCGGGGGGAGCGGTTCACCCTTGCAAATCACCCCTATCTGAGAGATATATACACTCAGCAACACAATCACGAGGTTTATAGGAAGGCGGCACAGGTTGGCATAACTACCTATCACATCATAAAGGCATTATGGTTGGCGGATAAGAACTCAATTAAGGTTATATACTACTTTCCCACAGATAGCGATGTAAGCGACTTCTCACAGGATAGATTACAGACGATAATTGACGAGTCCCCTTATCTCAAATCAAAGAGCAAGAAGGTGGATAAGGTTCACTTAAAGAAGATAGGCGACTCCACCATATATCTACGAGGTCTGCTAGGCAGGGCGAAGACCAGAAGCGTTGATGCTGATTATGTGATATTAGACGAACTTGATGTCGCACCAGCAGATAAGATTGAATACGCAAAGGACAGAATACTGCACTCCAGGTTAGGTCTCATATCTGAGCTCTCCACGCCATCAATTCCCGGAACTGGCATTGACAGGTCGTTCTCCGCCTCTGACAGCAGATTCTACATTATCAGATGCGACAACTGTGGATGGTCAGACCCATTGGAGGAGGCATTCCCGGACTGTGTATTAGTGACCAATGAATGCGCTCAACTATGCTGTCCACGATGTAAAAGCCCTCTCAATCTGAGTTCTGGAGAGTGGCTTCCAACCAGAAGTAGCAAGACGGCGGGCTGGCATATCTCTCATCTGATTACAGGTATTAAAACGCTTGATGAGATATACGACCTGTTCAAAAAATCAAGGACAGACACAGAGAAGATGCGATTCTACAATTCAATACTTGGTCTCCCCTACTCCGGCGAACTCAGACCCCTGAGCCAGGAGAACATAGAGAGTTGCATAAGTGGTGAGGAGATGTGGGAGGGTGGAGAGGGCTTGTATATGGGTGTGGATGTTGGTGAGGTATTGCATATAGCAGTAGGAACAAGAGAAAATGGTATTGTCAAAGTTGTGAGGTTGATAGAGGCACTGGACTGGGAGACACTAAACGAGACGATTGATGCCTTCGGGATAGTCAACTGCGTTATTGATGCCCTGCCGTATAAATACTTCGCCAAGAGATTCGCACAGGCATTTCCGGGGAGAGTGAAGCTTGCCTACTTCAGGGAAGGAGCATTTGAGAGGGGATATGAAGGTAAAACGGGAGAAAGCGTGGAGGTGGTCAAGATAGACAGAACAGAGAGTTTAGATGAGCTGGTATGGATGATAAAGGAGAAGAAGATAGTGCTACCAGCAAGGTGCAGGGAGGTTGAGTTGGCTATCAAACACTTACTGAATCTGGTCAAGGAGAAGGTAGTATCAACCAGGGGGGATGAGCGACTGGTATATAGAAGGGGTGTAGAGAATCACTTTGCAATGGCATTCAATTATCTTATCACAGCAATAAAGACATCACCCATCTCATCACGAGCCAGGAAGACGGCAATTATAAAGAGGAAGTTTATCAGGTAAACGATATAGAAGTGCCCCTTATGCTTAAAGGGGCTTAACTGGCAGGGATGTTTAACTTAAGGTGGAAAATTATATGATTTGAGTTTCAAGTCATAGTCATTACCAAATGCTTCCCTGACCATACCAACACCATTAGCATACCACATTGTGTCGACTGGAGAGCCCGCACAGGAATATTGAACCTTAAAGCAATCTGCGAAATCACCCGCCTCTGTGTTCACTTCCTCTCTTCCCTGAACAACTGCTGAATATTCAACAGTTCCACAAACCCAATTCCAGGTGTCTCCAACATTGATGGGAAAATGTAGTAATTCATACCTTGCATCCGAGGTAAGGTCATAATATAATACTGCCATCTCATCAGTGACCAATACATACATCTTTGATGTATTACCTGAATAGGTTATTTCAAGCACCTGCACCTCACCTGCCTGGCTATGCTGAGCCGTCCCATTAAGCCTGTATGTATACTCATTTTCGCTAATAACATCTTTGTAAATCCATTCGCTTTGGTCAGCGTTTGGATAGTAATCCCTTGTGCCAGCATGATTCTCAACCTCAGTTTCACATGATACAAGAAATAAACCAATTACCAACATAAAAGTAATTATATATACTTTCCTCATCATAACTAACCTCCCATCCAAATGAACATATTACTATACACATTATATCACATAAAATACCAATAAAATTAAACATTCTATCTCATTTACACTACTTCACATCAAAGAACACGAGTAAATTAATAATTACATATTGTAGCCACTCCAATTGGGAGCATTGAGATATAACCCAGTATGCTCCAGATAACTCGCTGTATGAGATTTATCGCATGTGAAAATACCAGATTAACAATTACCACCTATCCAGGTACACAATATCAATTCCGCCGATATGACATAAAGAACACACATATAAACATATTGTCACCTAAATTATTGATGAAGGTTTGTAAGATAGAAGCGTATCACCGTCCTCAGACGCAGTCACACTATACATTCAGAACCCGGAAAGCAGGTTGACAGACGATGTGGTCAGACCGGGCATTGAACCCTTACTAACATCCTGTGTCCCATAACTTACCACCACAATGCATATTGAAGTCAATATCATACTGATGTATTGTGTTTTGTCAGGTTTATTCCAGATAAAGAGTAAGAAAGATACCAATCTGAAACAAACAATTACTTTCAGGAAATTCTTAGAACCCCCGCCCCCTTTATCTCGCTTCTCTTCATCTTTATTAGAACATCAGGTGCTTCCCTAAAATCATATACCTCAATATCGGTCTCTATGGGTATCTCTTCTGCAAGCTTCATTAACTCCCTACCATCCTCTCTGGTGGCTGCGGTCACGCTTCTTACTGTCTTCTCGTAATAAAGGTGTTTCTCATACTCAAGCTCAGGTATTGGTGTCATATATATTCCAGCAAGTGAGAGAGTTCCACCCCTGTTCAATATCTCTAATCCCCTCCTTACCAGATGACCGGCTGGAGCAAATATTATAGCTGAGTCAGAAAGTTCAGGTGGCTCCTCATCTGCCTCTCCAGCCCACTTAGCACCAAGTTCAAGAGCGTGCGCTCGGTGCTCTGGTGTCCTTGAGAATACAAACACATCACACCCCCAGTGGACGAGTATCTGTATGGCAATATGGGCGGACGCACCAAAGCCAAAGATGGTGACGACGGTTTTCGGCTTAACATCTGCAAGTTTAATTGACCTGTAGCCGATTATACCAGCACAGAGAAGAGGTGCAGCATTGAGGTCGGTTACATTATCTGGGAGATGATAAAGATAATCAGCATAGAGTGAAGTGTATTCTGCATAACCACCATTCAGGTCAAAACCCGTGAATCTTGCATTCTCGCAGAGGTTCTCAAGACCCTTTCTGCAATATCTGCAATCACCGTCTGTTAAGCCAAGCCAGGCAGAGCCCAACCTGTCCCCCGTCTTGATACCCTTCACACCCTTGCCTACCTCCACGACCTCACCGACTATCTCGTGACCGGGGATTATGGGCAATTGTGGTCTTATCTCACCCTCAATGGTATGCAGGTCGGTATGGCACACCCCGCAGGCAGAGACCTTTATGAGCACCTTGCCATCACCAACCGATGGTATTTCAACATCAGTGAAAGTAAGCGGTCTATCCTCCGCAAGCCCGAATTCCTCAAGAACAAATGCTTTCATAAGTAACCTCAAAGGCAACTCAATATTTTCATGATATATTTCTACTAACAACTATATACTATTTATATTAGCATTATTTACCTTGAATGTGTATCGTATTAGAAAATTGACAGATTATTTACCACTTCTAACAATGAAAAACCATATGGATATTTTTGATAATAACGATATTTAGGAGATAACAATGAATAGTAATATACTGATAAGAGAGATGAATAAGGAAGACCTTGAAAATGTCGTCATAATACATAACAAAGCATTTCCATACTACTTTATGACTCATCTCGGTAATAGATTCCTTTACCATTATTATGCTACATTTCTTAATAGCAATCACTCTTTATCATTAGTTTCTGAAGAGAAAGGTAATATTACAGGGTTTGTAGTAGGACCACATAAATCACTTGAACACAAAAAGGAAGCAATTAAATACCTTAGTCTAAGGTTGATACCTATAATTCTATACAAACTTATATTCTCACCAGGAGTCATCGCTCATATTCTTCTTCGATTTGGTCAAACGATTCGCATATTGGTAAAAGAACCCAAAGCACCTCCTTCATCACTTCCTGAGCCAAGAGCACTATTGGCATCTATAGCTGTCTCTAAAAAGGCAAGATTGGGAACTGGTATTAGTTTAATAAATGAATTTACAAAGAGGATGAAGGAGCTTGGAACAGGTTGCGTCATAACTTCTACTGACTCCGATAATAAAGCAGCTAAAAGAGCTTTCCTACATTCAAATTTCAAACTCTTAGACCAAAAATGTATAGAGGGTAGAATGATTGAAAGATATATCTTTGTATGTAAATAATAAATAGAAACACACCTTAACTTCAGAACACATTATATCTTAATACAAATTATCTATCCCCTGTTCCTATTAATGAGATAAAGACACTATTCCCGGGATTCAGATATAAACTTAAGCCAATTGGGATAATACCCCCTCTTGCGAGAGTCCTCGCCGGTTTCTCCTCCACCCTTACTCACCTTTTATCGCTCATACCTTTCGTTAGGAGCCATCTCTGCGGCGCAATTGTAAAGCCAGATGAGGGTGATTAGATGGATATTGTTATGAACCATTAATCTTCCTTAAGAAACTATATACTGTATATGTTTAATTACCTATAATAGTTTACTTATAATAACTCTCAGAAACTCACTGGTTATATATGGATGGATAATAGAAGGATAGTAAGACCAAACATATTGCTTAAGAACAACTACTGTGTTCTCCTCTTAAACAGCAGTTGCACCGAAAGAGAGGTAAGATATATATCTGACTACCTGAGGAATGACATAGGGGCACACCTGGAAAGAGTAATACTTGTGCATGACAGGGTGGATAGAGTAGGAGGTCAGAGTGAACCAGGTATCAATTTTGTGATTGAGATTGATAAGAGTAAACTAATAGAAAACATATCTGAATATATTTCCGAAAATGTCTCTGTAGTAATTGACTGCCTGACCACTCCATTGGCAAATTGGGGTTTTAGGAAACATCTCATATCCCGGCTCCTTGAAAATGGATTAACATATGTAGGTCCGGACCTCGCCCTCTTCCCAAACAAGAGCAAGGTGAGAGGTGAAAAACCGACCATCATGGTCTATGGTTATCCAGATACATTTGGTCTCCAGCCGATAACAACTACCATAATCACCATATTGAGAACATTGGGGCTGAACCCATGTGTGGTCAAGACCACAAAGACGGGACCATCTCATCCTCGGGTAATCAGCACTGTGAAGGCGAATTCGCTTAAAGACCTTATAAGAACCCTAACACAGAAAAATGTTGAAGACCATAATCTGGTGATAGATTCATTCATATATAACTCCATTGTCGTTGGTTGTCTTGCCTTTGGTGAGGGAATAACCGGCAAACCACTACATACATACATAAATGACGGTATCATAATCTCAGGCGACTTTGAGGAAGATGCAATCATTCTTGAGGGCTATAACACCACCAAACCCATTCCACAACCCGACCTCTCAATAATGTATCTCAGCCATAAATCAGATTATAAACCGCTGGATGAATTTATGCTCGAATCAATGATTTCAAAGGTGGACATATTCATATTCTCGGATTACCCTGACACTATTTCAAAAAACAGAGATATAAGTCGGGTGAAGAAAACCATCCGCTCCTTATATCCAAGGAAACCACTTATAATGGACATCAAATTTATACCCTTTCTCACATCAAATATAGAAAATAAGAATGTCTTGCTCATAGTAAGTGTGCGTGATAAGACCGACAGAAATGCTCTTTCTAACTTCATAAGGAAGAAATATAAACCGAAATCCCTGAAGATATTACCCTTTAGAGAGAAGGATGACGAATATACTGTTATTCATAAACACATAAGCGAGAAAAGATATAACTCATTAATCATCGCATATAACTTAATAAATATTGAATTGTTGAAATTAATTCCGTCCAGAATTGATACAGGATTTCTCTACTACTCAATTGACCATGAGGATTGGAGAATGGTCAATAAAATTGCAAAGTTGATAAAGAGCTCACTTGATATAACCCATACACAACCGCTGTAACCATTGCTCCAATAGTGATTGTCTCTCGTAAAGTCATAATATTATATCTCTAACATAAATAGTCAAAGTAAAACCCCCGGTATCTCTGACCGGGGGTCTAAATCGCTTGGTTCTCCTTATTATCTCACCACACAGAACCTTGAAGTTAACTTGCCCGCATCAGAGTCAATCACCAGCATATATGCACCATTCGCTAATTCACCTACATCCATCTTCAATATGTTATAACCCTCATTGACGCTCTCTATTAATCCTGCATCAACCTTCCTGCCACTTATGTCATATACCCTCATCTCTATCTCCGTTCCCTCTCCAGCCATCAACCCTATTCTCAACTCATCTATACAGGGATTTGGATATACCATCTCTAATGATATCGGTGTCTGCCTCCCAGTGTCCACTACTACCTCTCCTCTGTCATATCCCCTCTCACCCGTCACTACCTCTAACCGATACCTGTATTCCTCTCCTTCTACTATATCCCTATCTACATATGTGTATGGTCTCTCACCGGTTATTAACCCATCGTTCACTTTGATGAAACTATCCAATCTGGAATGTCTCATCTCGCCACTTTTATTCAATACCTCTTCACGATAGATATTGAAGCCCAGAATATCCTCATCAGTTGATTCAGCATCCCATGACAATTTAACACCACCGTCGTATGCTATGCCCTTGAAATAAAGCACATTGATGTCGGTAATATATTTATCTACCATCCAGTTCAACAGCCATTTCAACACTAACCAGTGCATCTCGGTGGTCTCGGGGATATATGAATCAGGCGGGTAGAAGCCACCCTGCCCCCATGTATTCAACTCAAATGTCAGTCCGAAGACGCCCTTCTCACCATACATATAATCATCAAAGTCGCCATTGGTTGGATAACCGACCGTATCATACGGATTGCCTACCTCATAGTACCTACCTTGATAGTCATATATAACCTCGTTCATACCATCTGCTATCTCCATAAAGGTATCATAATCCTCACCATCGGGATAGTCATCTATATAACCCCATGGTATAAGTATGTATTCACCGTATGTGTGGTACGATAGTGCGACATTGAACTCATAGTCATCAGCAAGACCAACGATTATCTGCGTCTCTGGCTCAGAGTTCGGCTCTGGTCCCCTATAGGTAGTGTCCTCAGGGTAGGGGCTTGAACCATAGTCATCATAGCCCCACATATATGAATAGTTCCTGTTTAAGTCAACGCCGTCATAGTATCCGAAGTGCTCATCATCTTCATCGTTGTCCCTCGCATTCTTCCTCCACCACCTTCTGTGATTTTCAACATCGTCGTAAATCCAGCCGTCAACATTCATCACAGGTATGAGCCATATCTCAAGTTCATTAATGGCATTGTAGATATCAGGGTCTTTGACATAATTATCACACAGTTGAATACAATCATTTAACACAACCTCAGTAGTCATCGGCTCCCTGGCGTGATGAACTCCAACCACCATCAACCTTGGCTCATCCTCCGTCTGCTCTACATTGTCCGATATCTTTACTCCCCATATCTGTCCTAATTCAGCCCATCCCTGCCCGAAATCGTATAACTTACAGATAACAGGGTAGTCATTCTCAAGTTGTGTCAAATCTGCTGTGAGTTCAAGATAATTGTGATAGCCGTCATAACCACGCGTATCATAGTTCGCCGAATCATATATGTCTTCCATTAGGATATCAATGGTGTAGCCCTTACCACTCAACATCTCAACCTGTTCAGGCGTTGCCAGAACATCAATGTATTCTCCAGCTCTACCCGAGCATATATCAAGACCCTCGGATATTATGTATTTCGCCTCCTCAGGATACGAAATATACACCCTAACCCACGAGACCTTATCCGAACAATCACCAAATGATTTACTCACACCAATGGAGAACAAACATAGAAATAACACCAAGATTATATATCTAACCTTAAACATATTAAACAACCTCCTATATACCTTTTATAACCATATCTTCTATTCCATCTTTAGACGATAATGTTTTATCAAATATATCACATAAGTATGTAATACTGGTTAAACTATCATAGTGTGTAAGGTCTATATGCAATGGTGTGATGGAAACATACCCCATCTTAACAGCAACAACATCGCTGTTCTCATCAACATCCCTCGTAACCGAATCACCACGCAGTATAAACCCTCCGTCTCCATTATCATCAAAATACTCCTCAAACTCTGTCTCCGCTTGTCTGGTTATCTTAAACCCCTTAATCTGCTCAATAGGAATGCTCGGAACATTGACATTAAGACATACCTTCTCTGGCAAACCGGATTTCAGTATCTTTCTCCCAAGAACATAGGCAACCACAGCAGAAGTATCATATCTCGGTTCTGTATATGATGCTGAAGATATAGCTATTGATGGTATTCCGAGTATAGCACCCTCAAGAGCTCCCGATACCGTTCCAGAATACAATATGTTCAGCCCTGTATTGGGTCCCCTGTTTATCCCGCTCACCACAAGCGAGAGCTTCTCGTCCAGCAATTTTTTAACCGCGAGTTTAACACAATCAGCGGGGGTTCCTTCTATGCCATATCTGTGATAACCATCGGAGACCTCATATTGCCTTACATATACCGGCTTGTTCAAACTGATGGAGTGTCCACAGGCGCTCATCTCATCTGTTGGTGCAATAACATAAATCTCACCCAACCTACCAAGTGCCCTCGCCAGAACATCAAGCCCCGGACTCTCAATACCATCATCGTTTGTTATCAGTATCACACCCATTTTTACATTCTACACTATACGGGATAATCAGTCAATCTTTTAAGAAAAATTCCAAACAGTAAACAAGCAAAAACCCCTATCTTTCAATAAGAACTTTCATTTTGATTGAGTTTTCTTTAATCTCATATATAATAACCTTTAATGAACAGGAAAACCATCATAATAATAATCTTTATATTCTCTCTAGCGCTGATACTGAATATTACCTATATACTCTCTATAGGTCTTAAAAGCCCCCTGCTTAAACCAATAAATCCCGACTCTATTCTATATTATGATATTGGTCTAAACATATCTCAGGGAAAACTCACTACCGGCAAGCCCTTCTTCGTCGCACCATTATATCCATACTTCCTCGGCTTAATATTGTCGCTCTCAAGTGAGTCAGTTCTCGCAGTCATTATAGTTCAAATATTGTTAGGTAGTATGATACCTATCTTCATCTATCTCACCACGGCAAATCTGTTCAATAAAACCACTGGCTTAATCTCAGGAGTTCTATGTTCACTATATATCCCGCTAATCATATATAACTCGCAAATCCTCCCCGTAACCCTTGAGGTCTTTCTATTCGCGCTATCGCTTTTCTTAATTACCATAAAACCCCTAAGAAGAAGCACAGTAATCGCAGGGGGGCTCATCGCAGGTCTATCAGCACTGTCCAGACCTAATATCGCCCTAATACCGGTATTTGTGATAATTGCACTTCTCATAGTCAGAAGAACCATTGGACCAAAGAAAGCCCTCATCTATAGTGCCTTATTCACTATATCTGTGATGGTGGCTATATCACCCGCCACAATTCACAACCTCATCGTAAGCGGTAATTTCATACCAATTACCACCCATGGAGGAGTCAACTTCTACATCGGCAACAACGAGTTCGCAACCGGTGCCTTCCACGCACCACCCGGTTTCCCTGCAAGTCCGCTGGAAGTAGTAGGCAATGTGTCGGAGGAGATAGCAGAAAGAGAAACAGGGAAAGAACTCACCCCCCAGGAGGTGAGCGACTTCTACTTTAAGAAGGGTCTTGACTTTATAAAAACCAGACCAATTAATGCATTAAAGCTGACATTGAAAAAACTTATGCTTGCCATAAACCACTATGAACTATCACTCAATATCAACCTCTACTTCTACCGATTCAACTCTATACTCCGATACCTACCCCTTATGACCTATGGAATTATATTACCCCTCGGTCTGGTCGGTCTGATACTTGGAGTAAGAGAAGACAGAATGAGTATTATGCTAATTGCATACTTTCTCGCAGGTTTCTTAACCCTCATCCCATTCATCATCAATGCAAAATACAGATTGATATTCACTCCACCACTCCTTGTATCAGCCGGGCTTACTCTATATAAACTCTCTGATTTCATCAGGAACAAGAGATACTTAACAACCTGCATAGTGGTTTCTATACTCGTGGGTCTGTTCATACTCAGCAATATCACAATCCTGGGTCTTAAGCCGGGGATAAACTTTGACAAATGCCACTTTATGGTTGCCAGGTATCTCTTTGACAATGGCAACTACAAGATGGCTAAGAACGAGGCAAAAAAAGCCCTACGGTTCAATCCAGACCACGACATGGCATGGTTCATATATGGTCTATGTAAAATAAAGGAGAATAAACTAACCGATGCCGAGACCGCCTTCAGAAACGCAATCGCCAGCAATCCCAAGAACTACAAAGCAAGATACAATCTGGGTGTTCTTCTGATGCAGAGGAAGAGATATGATGAAGCGGAGGAACAGTTAATCCAGGCAGTAACCATTGAACCTAGCTATATCCAGGCAAAACTCACACTCGCAGACCTATACCTTAAAATGGTAAATGTGGACAAAGCAGAGGAGATATTGCTTGGATTAGAGAGCAAACAACTAAAACGCCCGGAGATAAGATATCGTCT
>QMNJ01000037.1 GCA_003647715.1 Candidatus Coatesiibacteriota bacterium | reverse complement strand
TAATTCACGCCTGTATAGGTTGAAGCCGAGAATATTGTCGCCCTCATCGGTTGATATGCTCCACCTCAGTAATACAACATTGTTGCCTTTGACTCCTGCTGAGAATGATACCAGGTCTATTCCTTGATAAGGACCTTCAAACCAGGCATACTTCAGGTCGTGGTTAGTATAGTAGTCATAATAAGATATATGTGGATACCCGCCCGAGTCAAGGGCGATGGAGGTATACAAACCCACATCTCCCTCCTCATCCACCGTCTCTATATGCCATTCTGAGCCATCAAAGCGGGCATACTTGAGGTCGTAGTTGTTGTAGTCCATATATGATATGTGAGGATAATCGTCTGAGTCCATGGCGATAGAAGTCCACTTGCCAACCCAACCACCTGATTCCACTACCTCTATCTGCCATTCTGAGCCATCAAAGCGGGCATACTTGAGGTCAAATTCAGTTACGTCATGATAATACGATATATGGGGATGGTCATTTGAGTCAATGGCAATAGAAGAATACCTGCCTACATATTCCTCTGAGTCCACCTTCTCTATATGCCATTCTGAACCATCAAATCGGGCATACTTGAGGTCACGGTCCATATAGTAGTTGTAATTATGCATATAGGTATTATATTCTGAATACAGGGCGCCGCTTTCATCACAATAAGATATATGGGGTCTATCATTTGAGTCCAGAGCGATGGAGGTGTAATAGCCAACATCTCCAGCCGTGTCAACCGTCTCTATATGCCACTCCGAACCATCAAATCTGGCATACCTGAGGTTGTATATACCGTAGGGGAGTGTGCTAATTGCATACGATATGTGGGGATAATCATCTGAATCTAGATCAATGGATGTGTACATACCTGCACTCCCCTCTGAATCCAATATCTCTATCTCCCAATCACTGCCGGTCCACCTTGCATATTTGAGGTTATCATTACTCAAATCAAAATAAGAGATATGAGGGTAATCATTACTATCAAGTGCTATTGAGGTATAAAAACCATTATAACCAGAATCGTCAACTGTACTTATCTCCCAATCACTGCCATTATACCTTGCATATTTGAGGTGACGATTTGTCCCGTCATAATAAGAGATATGAGGATAGTTATTGCTGTCAATGGCTATTGAGGTCCACCTGCCCACATCTCCCTCCGAGTCCACCGTCTCTATATGCCAATCGCCTGGAAGGACTACACTTACCCACGCCAGTAAAACCAATATTACCATATTAAAAAACTTCTTCATGATACTGCCTCCTATCACCAGGATATCTAATTAAATAATACTATTCATAAATAAAAATAGCACCCCTCACAACTGGGTGCCCTTCCTATATTAAATAATTCATCTCTTTGCCCCCAAACTACCACTTGTATTATACTCATGTAATTATGTTCTGTCAAGATTGCTAATTAATTTTAGTGAATATCAAA
The DNA here is from genome assembly GCA_003647715.1 of Candidatus Coatesiibacteriota bacterium. Lineage (GTDB taxonomy): Bacteria > RBG-13-66-14 > B26-G2 > B26-G2 > B26-G2 > B26-G2. The sequence continues at coordinate 9,947 of QMNJ01000037.1, read as the reverse complement.
GCAAGCCGATATACCTGCGTCTCAAATCCAGTATTGATGTGAAGGCGGAGAGAATCTCATCTAATGACAGATTTGACTCGCCCCTCTGCCTGTTAACAAAATATGTAGGTATCTCACCTATCTTGAAGCCCTTGCTGAATATATCCATCGCCACCTCTGATAATACCACATAGCCAGCCCTCACAACCCTGTCAAAGTCAACCGCCTCAAGCACCTCCCGCTTGTATGCCCTGTAGCCATTTGTATAATCAGTGATGGGTATTCCGAGCATAAAGCGGGCATACAGATTGGCAATCTTTGAGAATATACGCCTTGTGATACCCCACTTCTTTATCCTGCTTGAAGATAAATAGCGTGAGCCCACAACCATATCATACTCACCAAGCGCCTCAATGAGTAAGGGTAGCTCAGCTGGGTTGTGCGAGAAGTCAGCATCCATCTCTATTATTATGTCAGCACCCTCATCAAGCGCCCTCTTCATACCCTCTATGCTCGCCGAGCCCCTTCCGCCCTTCCCCTCCCTCACCACCAGGTCAATGCAGGCGTCTCTCTTCATAACACCCCTGACCACATCGGCGGTGCCGTCGGGCGAATTATCATCCACGACAATTATAGATGCTAATGGAACATAGCACCTTATGCTACTAATTAGTTGAGCAATGTTCTCCGCCTCGTTGAAACAGGGTATGATAATACATATCCGTCTCTCCTGTTCTATGGTCCCTTCAGCCATTAAAACACCCTAAACAATACCTATAAATCTATCTGAGACCCTTTAATTTGAAGAAGTCGTGAATGCATTCCGCAATATATTCAAGGTCGCCCTTATCAATATTCTGGTGTATGCCCACATAGAAGCCCTTCCTGCCTATCCACTCTGCATTTGGAAAACTGCCATACTCATAGCCAAGAAACCGATATGCAGGGTGCTGGGTCGGAATTGAGCCAAAGGTGGGTCTGGTCTCCACCCCCCTCTCCTCCAGATAGTTGACAATATCGGCTCTCTCAATTGGCACATCCTCTCTAATTACCATTGGCATACACAGGGGGCTTATGAACTCATGCGCCTCCTGCCTCATCATAACCATATACTCACCGAGGTCCTCAAGAATACCTGATAGGTAAGTTAGATTCTCATTCCTCTTTGTGATAACCTCTTCAATCTTCTCCATCTGCTCAATGCCTAAAGCCGCCTCAATCTCGTTCATCTTGGCGGAGTAGCCAATGCGGAGGAAGTAGAACCTCTTGTCTTCCAGGTCGCCGTCCTCCACATCAAATCTGTATGGGCACTCACCCGAATCCACATTCAACTGGCATACTTTGCAGGCACAGGCACGCCCGTGAGACCTCAAAGACCTCAAGATTCCGTCATACCTATTATCACCGGTAATTATTGCTCCACCCTCTCCAGTTGTAATAATATGAGCAACATAGAAACTGAATGTTCCAAAAATACCGAATGTTCCTAAAAGTTCGCCTTTGTATCTGGAGCCGAGCGCCTCACATGCATCTTCCACTACGAACAAATCATTCTCCTCAGCAATATCAAGCACCCTCTTCATATCCACCGGCTTACCAAAGAGATGGGTAGGTATAAGAACCCGAGTTCTATCGGTTATTTTTTCCTCAATCAAGTCAGGGTCAATGTTGAATGTCTTTCGGTCAACATCCACAAAGACCGGTTTCAGATGCGCGTGGATTGCGGAGTTTGCGACGGAGATGAAGTTGAGAGCGGGCATTATGACCTCATCGCCCTCATTAACCCCGTCTTCTTTAAGTGCTGATAAAGCAATTGTATCTGCATCAGTGCCTGAGGAAACAGCGACTGCGCACTTCACGCCGTGGAACTCCTCCAGAAGCTCCTCAAAGCGCCTGACATACCTGCCTGATGATATCCTATTTCTTAGAAATGCGTCTTCTACAAGCTCCCGCGCCCTCTCTCCTATATTGACCGTCCCTATGGTGATTCTCTTCTTCTTACTCGTTTTCATTTTGAATTGCCAACTGCTTATAATATAATCTAAACACTGTATTTTCAACAGAGGTTAACATATTTCAAAGATGGGAGATGTTTACATAGGTTTTGGCTCAAACCGGGACGACCACCTTGATAACCTGATGGAAGCGCTTAAACACCTGGGGAATTTCAACCTCATAATTGACAGGTGTTCATCGGTGTATGCGACTGAGGGAGTTGATTCTGGGAAGGGTATGCCCGAGTTCTACAACATGGTGGCTTCGTTTGAGACCACACTGGGACCCAAAGAGGTTCTGTCAAGATGTCAGTATGTGGAGAAACTGATGGGAAAAGACCTCACACCACTCGTTGCCAGAAAAATTGACCTTGACCTCTTATATTACGGCAACCTAATTATCTGTGAAGACAACCTTATACTTCCACACCCTTTGGCGCATAGAAGGAGATTTGTGGTAATTCCTATGGTTGAGATAGCTCCCGACTTCGTGCACCCGGTAATGGGGCTAACCATGTCGCAACTCAATGAGAAACTACCTGAAGAGATAGGGTATGTCAACAAGGTCAAAGAAATTATGTAATTAACCCCCAATATTTTACAATATAATATCCTTCTACTGACTATGAATGAGAAGATAACTATAGGAAAGATACAAGCGAAGAAGGGAAAGGAGCCGATTGTCGCCATAACCGCCTACGATGCTCCAACAGGAGCTATTGTGGACGAAGCGGGTGTGGATTTGATATTGGTGGGGGATTCAGCGGGTATGGTGGTTCTGGGGTATGAGACAACCCTTCCTGTTGAACTCAATACTATGCTCACCTTTTCACAGGCAGTGGCGAGAGGGGTAAAGAAGGCGCACATATGTTTTGACATGCCCTTCATGACCTACCATATAAGCATTGAGGATGGCTTGAGAAATTGTGGAAGGGCGATTAAGGAGGGTTGTGCTGAGTCGGTCAAGATTGAGGGTGCAAGAGTTGAACTTGTGAGAGCACTTGTTGAATGTGGGATTCCCGTTCTGGGTCATCTGGGCTTTACTCCACAGTCAATACACCAGTTAGGTGGTTATAGGGTAGTGGGCAAGATGGAGGAAGAGGCTGAGAGGTTGATAGAGGACTCCATAGCGCTTGAGAAGGCGGGGGCATACGCGCTTGTTCTGGAGACGGTGCCGGAGGAGATAAGCGAGATAATCACCAAGGAGTTGAAGATACCCACAATAGGTATTGGTGCCGGAAGGTTCTGTGATGGGCAGATAATTGTATTGCACGACATAATCGGTCTCTATAAACCTACGCCGAGGCACGCCAGATTATACAGGGATGTACATAAAGATATTTTAAAAGCGGTGAGGGAATACAGCAATGAGGTGAGGACTAAGAGCTTCCCCCAAAATGAGAATATCACCCACCTCACCGAGGAGATATTGAAGAAGATAAGGGAAAGTCGCAACAAGCGATAAAAATGGAGATAATAAAGACCATACCTGATATGCAAAAAAGGGCAAATGAACTCAGAAATGAGGGGAAGAGAATTGGTCTTGTGCCAACAATGGGTGCTCTCCATGAAGGGCATATCAGCTTATTCAAGATTGCCAGACCACTATGCGATGTACTTATCACCTCCATTTTCGTCAATCCCACCCAGTTTGGAGAGAATGAGGATTTAGAGATATATCCCCGCGACTTTGAGGGAGACGAGAAGAAGTGCAAGAGTGCAGGGGTTGATATTATCTTCTATCCATCCACCGACGAGATGTATCCGGAGGGATACACAACATTTGTAGAGGTAAAGGGGTTATCGGAGATAATGTGTGGCAGAACGAGACCTAACCATTTCAGAGGAGTTGCTACTGTGGTAGCAAAGCTGTTCAACATAGTAAAACCACACCTCTCGGTCTTCGGTAATAAGGATTATCAGCAGGCAGTAATTATTGAGAAGATGGTGGAGGATTTGAACTTTGATGTTGAGATAATAAGAGCGCCTATTGTAAGGGAATCTGATGGATTGGCAATGAGCTCCAGAAATGCCTATCTCAAAGATGATGAGCGAAGACAGGCGCTCTACATATACCGAGCATTAAAGAGGGCAGAAGAGATAATTAAGGGTGGAGAGAGGGATATAGATGTTATAATAGAGGAGATAAGGGAGACGATTGAGAGCAACTCAGATATGAAAATTGACTATATAGAGATAAGGGATGCAGGTAATCTGGGGGAGTTGGAGGTATTGGAGGGAGAGATCTTGATATCTATAGCGTGTTTTGTTGGAGAGAAGACGCGCCTAATAGATAACATTACTTTAAGAGTTTGATGGTGATTGAAGATGTTTAGAAGGTTTTGCATATCCAAGATACATCAGGCGAGAGTCACCGAGACCAATATTGAGTATGAAGGTAGCATAACTATAGATATGGACATTGTGGATTCTGCTGGCATGTTTGCTGGCGAGATGGTTCATATATTCAACATTGAGAATGGAGAGAGGTTTGAGACATACATAATACCGGGTAAGAGGGGCTCAAGAGAGGTGTGTATAAATGGTGCTGCCGCGAGAAAAGTTGCTATAGGCGATAGGATTCTGGTGGTTGCAGAGGTGTTCATTGAGAACGATAAGATAACAGAAGAGGGAATAAAACCTAAAGTTATCAAACTTGATGAAGAAAATCACATAATATCTGTTAAATAACTCCTTGATGATTAGTTTAACCTGTTATAATTATCTATGAAGGGGGACTTGTCCTGATGTTCAGGTTGTTTACAACTGCCATTATAGCTCTGACAGTGAGTTTATCCTATGCGGTTGATTTCGAATACTTCAGTTCTCATGGTGCATATAGAATTGCTTCACTGATGTTATTGTCAGAGGACATTGACCCTCTCACTGAAGGTATGCACTATCTGTATCAAGGGGATTTATATCTGAGGGAGGGCAAGTGGAATTCATCACTTCTAAACTACAAACTATTTCTATTATCTAACCCTCTCTCTTCATACAAAGGCATCGTGCTATTCAATATGGGTCGCCTATACTACATCAAAGGTGATAGATTAAGAGCCAAAGATGCATTCAACAAGAGTTATAGAATATGCTTAAATGATAAGCATATCTACAATGCGAGGTCATATATTGCGACGATGGAGGCAAGCGATGGGAACCTAACAGAGGCAAAGGAGACCTATGAAGACCTGTTTAGAAACTCACCACCATATCTTCACACAGACAACGATTACTATCGTTATAGTCAGGTGCTAATATCTCTCAATAAATACAAAGAGGCAGTTAAGGCACTGTGTAGAATAGATGCCGATGACGAGAGGTTTGTTCAGTCGCAATTCTATCTATCCAAATTGCTATACAGAATAGATAATCAAGATAAAGCACTGAGAATAATAAACAGCATTATTAAATCTAACAGCGATATTAGCAAGGACGACTCTGAGATATTACTCTATTCATCAGCCCTAAACTACAAACTTGGCTATATAGAAGAAGCAGTAAAGAACCTGAATATCATATCAAATGAACCCTGCGATGAAACAGACGACGACTGTCTGAAAGCCAAACTTCTGCTTGGATTTATTGAATTTCAGAACAACAAATACGAAAACACAATTAAAATTCTAAAAGATGTCCCAGACGAGAAAATCAAGACCAGCAATGAGATACCATATCTTTTGGCACTATCTTATTATAAAAAGGGTCTCCTGAAAGAGGCAGAAGAAACCCTTGAGGCAGTAATATCCAGCGGACTAACTCTGGATGAAAAGTCGCTCTACCTGCTGGGTTGGATATACTTTCTTGAGAGAAGATACTCAGAGGCGAAGATTACCTTTGAACGGGTGCGTGACATAGGGGGAGAACTTGCCCTTGCATCCACATTTATGACGGCAGAGTCAACATACAAGCAATACAGGTATGATGATGCACTGAGGGGCTATATAGAAATCGTAGAAACAGCCACACCATCACAAATATACTTTGAATCCATGATAAGAATTGCTGATTGCAGATATAACCAGGGCAAGGTAGACGAGGCAATAGAAATATACGAAAAATTCATAAAAATTCCTGACATACCTTCAGACCTGTTAGCAAAAGCCCTTTATTCCCTCGGATACTCATACAGTAAAAAAAATGACTACAAGAACACCATTGAATATTACGAGAGATTTCTCGCCCAGTTCCCGAACGATGAGAACTCAAACGAGGTGATTCTGGCACTTCTGGACATTCTTGAAGACCGTGAGGACTACGGTGGAATAATCAAGACCATTGAAAGATATAATGACATATTTTTTAATAGAGATATATACAGCAAACTTCTGATACACAAGGGCAGGGCATACTACAATCTCGGACTATACAAACAGGCGGAGCGTATATTCGCAACCCTGATTAAGGATTACACTGACACAGACGAGGCGATAGAGGCGGAGTATTACCGCTTTATGGTTGACTACCACCTGGGTAAATACCACTCGCCACTGGAGGCGAGCGAGGCATTTCTCAATGAGAACCCCGCATCTCCTCTCTCTCCGGGGGTGCGAATAATAATCGCTAAATACTACCTTCAGAATGGTGAATATCAGATGGTAGAGAACCTTTTGATGCCTGTTATTGAAGGTAGCACGGATATAGAGGCGACGGAGGCGGCAGCTGCGATGCTTGAAAGCGTATATAAGAAGCAGGGCAAGGAGGAGCAGTTAGCGGAGATATACACAGACCTCTCCGAGAAAGCAACATCAGTAGAAGATAAGGTGCGACTTCTCCTAATGGCGGCTATCTCATATACTAACGCAGGTATGGTTGAGGAGGCGATTACCGTCTATACAAATATAATCAGCAACTACCCTCAGGGTGACCACATTCCTAAAACCCTTTATAATCTCGGAGCCCTGTATAAAGACATTGGACTCTACCAACATTCACAAACAATATTTGAACGACTGATTGATAAATATACAACCAGTGAATACTATGAACCTGCTGTTTTAAATCTGGCATTCACCTACCAGCATCTGGGCGAATTAGGTAAAGCTATTGAGTTTCACACAAGGGTATTGAGTTTTAATAACCGTTCTTTGACCGTCCAATCAACCTACTGGCTTGCTGATTGCTACCACACCATCGGTGATAATGAGAAGGCACTCGTCTGGCTCGACAAATTGCTAAAGGAATATAAGGACTTTCCAAACTGGGTTAAGAAGGGGGAGAAACTGAGATATACCATAACAGGCGGGAAGGGTTATTATAGGTAGATATGGGAAGATACATCAACATAGTTATAACGATACTTGCAGTGGTAATGTTTACTTCTCATTTGTCTGCCTGGGCACCACTTAATGAGCGACTTGAATACACAATAATGTTGCCCACATCCGACTATCTGGTGAATGATATTCTCACCGAACTGGAGGTTGACACCCAATCATTTGAACTTGACGAACTTACCGCCGAGAGTTTGACTAATCCACAACCTGCAATATTCGCTGACTTCGGCTCTTACTTTGGCACCAATGACAATGTCTCAATCACTGGAAGCCAGGGTCTATCAACAAGATGGTTCTCGGAGGGCTTCTCAACTACATGGGATAGCACAGACGAGAAGGGCTCACCATACCTCTCACAGAACTTTAATCTGATGGCTAATGTAGCATTTGACCCCAACCAATGGTCCATTTTTGGCGGTGGAGTAAAGAGATACTCCTCCAAGCGTGGAACCACCTTGAACAGCGATGTCACAAAGGATGGTTTTATCGTTGATTCAAACCTCGTAGCCAATAAAGGTGAGAATATCCAACTACTTATCAGCACCAAGTATAGAAGAGATAGAGTGAGTTTCTTTGAGTGCATAGAACACACCGGTTTCACCTCAAGGGGTGTATTTTCAATCATAAAGCCGGATAAAAATCTCTTTCAGATTGAGAACAATATATTGATTGATAGGGCGACAGGTTCTGGCTATTACCAGAAGACGATAGATACCTTCCTAACCGACACCATCAATCCCACACCAAGGTTGAGTTTAACTGGAGGGATTGGACTTCAAATATCCAGAGGCAATAGAGTTGACCTGTCGCTGGATGGCAAATTATCCCTACAATTAGGGCGTAGTTTCGGACTCTTCAGTGAAATTGAAAGAAAGCGATATAATATTAACTGGGATAAATTGTTTACAGAAAACCCATACACATATCCATCTTTTCCATTAAAAGAACCTTTCGCCGACTATAGATTAATAAATGGTTTTGTGCTCAATCTATGCGAGGGCAATAGCATAGAGACATCACTGGTCATAACAAAGGTATCCGATTACATATACATATATCAGGGCGATGGTCTGCCCCAGCCATCCAACTCCACCTCCGTTAAACAGATGGGTCTCTTAACAACAGTAGAATTGAGAAAAACCTTTATAACATCCAATATAGATATGTCCATACTAAAGACCAGAGACCGATACAATCGTCAATTACCCTATGAGCCGGTATTCAAAATAGTTGCCAAGACGATAATATCACCGGTGAGATACTTAGGATTTATAATCGGGGTGCGCGCTGAGAGTGCGAGAATTACTAGTGGTGAACACAAGCTCGGTGGTCTTATGGTCCTAGATACTGGGATTGAAATAAAACCCATAGAAGAGATAAACTTCAATATACGCATAAACAATATATTCAATAAAGAGGAACAAACAGTATTCAATCAGTTTGATATAGGAAGAAACTTCACCGCAGGGTTTAACCTGAGTTTTCTATGATTACCACAGTAATCTATCCCTATACATTCTCCCCCTGATACCTTCCATCATAACCAGACCCTACCCTGCCCTCGCATAGGAAGAAAACCAACTGAATTATCCTCGCACCCCTCTGAATTCTAAGACCACTGGGATTGTAAACCGTTAAAAGAACCTCACTTCTGCCCTCATAGCCCGAATCCCACAATGCGGTATGAACACTGGCACCACATCTGGTAAGGGTGGAACGCGGTCTGGCGATGGCTGATATTCCGAGAGGGATATGAACCACCTCCATCAAGCGAACCCTGTAGGCGCCGGGCATCAAAAAGAACCACCCACCACTATCCGGTGCCATCTCCGACACACCTGCAATCTGGCTCTCTTTAATGCCTATCTCCCCAGCACTCTCAAACTTGAAAACAGTATCAATTCTTATGTCTATACCGTTCGGCTGTATCTGGCTTTTATCTACGCCCTCAACAAGCGGTGGTTTGGATTTAAGCAGTGATATAAGCGAATCACCCGATAGTATCAACTGAAAACCTCCCGCAAATTCACCTTTAAAATCACCATTTTCACCTATATTATCACAATAGGATATAATATTATAAACAGCAATTACCATGAAAGATGGACTGCTTTCATATTCCATCATCAATGATAAGAGTATTGCTATTGCAAGGACCTATGCCCTTGATGAACTTAAATTATCAGAGCCCGGAAGACCAGATATTGAGTCATTCAAACATCTATGTGAGAGAGACGGATTTTACTTTGATAATCTTATTACGGCAGAGCAGGTCCACGAAGACAGGGTGGCAATAATAGAAAAGGTGGAGAGAGAAGATATTGAGGGTGTAGATGCTTTAATAACCCCACTTAAAAATGTGCCACTCGCAATCTTCACCGCCGACTGTGTGGCTGGCTTCATCCTTGATACCAAAACCCCATCCATTGGCATATTCCATGCCGGATGGCGGGGTACTCTCTCTAATATCGCTGGGAAGACCGTAGAAACTGCAATTAAGCATTTCAAGTCAGTGCCCAAATCAATATTTGTAGCCCTCTCTCCATCCATAAAGGTATGCTGTTATTCGGTTTCTGATAAGAGAGCGCGTGATTTTATAAAAGCCGGCTTTCGGGACCAAGTTGTAAATATTAATAGGGTTCCACATATAGACATACAGGGCATAATAAGGAGACAGATTATTGATTTGGGTATTCCC
>QMNJ01000036.1 GCA_003647715.1 Candidatus Coatesiibacteriota bacterium | reverse complement strand
TAATGGATTATTCAGAGAAAGTGATGGACCATTTTCTGAATCCCCGTAATATGGGGGAGATTGAGAACGCTGACGCCGTCGGCGAGGTTGGCAACCCGCAATGCGGTGATATTATGCGATTGTATCTTAAGATTAACGATAACAAGATAGTTGATGCGAAGTTTAAGACATTTGGTTGTGGTGCTGCGATAGCGTCTTCAAGCATGTTAACAGAGTTGGTTATCGGTAAGAGCATTGATGAAGCCCTTGATATATCAAACGAATTGGTAGAAGAGGCACTTGGAGGTCTACCTGATGTAAAAAGGCATTGCTCCCTTCTCGCTGAGCAAGCACTTCTGTCAGCAATAGAGAATTACGCCAAAAAGAGGGGAATTGAAATTAAAACAAGGAAGAAAAGGAAGAAATAGTAACATTTTCTGTCTATTTACTTATAAAATATCGCTTTTCTCAATGAGTTAAGAAAATATCATTAGATTAATTTATTAACTTTTATTTTCACTATTATCTTCTTCTCTCGGCGATTTATCTTTTATATCCTTATATACCTCCTCATCATCTGACATTATGCCATCCGATGCATTTCTAATCTCTCTTATGCCCTTCCCTATAGCCCTTCCAATTTCAGGTAGTCGCTTTGCTCCAAATAGCAGAAGGGCAACAATAAGGATAATTATAAGTTCTGGTGTTCCTATTCCACCTATCATAAGGCACCCCCCTTATTTATAATTCCTGTGTCATAATTACAATTACTACATTTACTCCCATTTAAGCCCTTCACCCTTGTATTGTAACCCCACCTTTCAATAAGGGAATTCCCGCACACCGGACAAACCGTATGCGATGGTGAGAGAAATATATTTCCCAGATACACATATTTAAGGTATTTTTTTGCGATATTATAAGCCATCTCCAGCGTCTCTACTGGTGTCTCCGGTTCTTTTGCCTTGTAGTGGGGAAAGAATCTGGATATGTGCAGGACAGTATCCTCCCCCATCTCCTCGCTAATCCATTTCGCCAGTTCCTCAATTTGCTCAGGTGAGTCATTGGCTGAAGGTATTATAAGGTTGGTAATCTCAATGTGACACTTATCTTTGGCAATTTTCAATGTTCTCAATACTGGGTCAAGATGACCACCGCATCTCTTCACATAAAACTCATCATTCATCGCTTTCAGGTCAACATTCATAGCGTCAATATAGGGTAATAATTCCGTCAGTGGCTCTTCGTTAATATAGCCGTTCGTCACAAGAACGCTTACAAGTCCCCGCTCCCTCGCCATCACACTGGTATCATATATATATTCATGCCATATTAGAGGTTCAGTATAGGTAAAACATACACCTATTGAGTTATTCTCTACAGCAACCTCAATGAGTTGCTCAGGGGAAATATATCTGGTCGGACAACTCCTCTGTGAACATTCCCAGTTTTGGCAAAAATCACATGATAGATTGCATCCATTCACTCCCACTGATAGTATAAAAGACCCGGGGTAGAAGTGATACAGGGGCTTCTTCTCCATCGGGTCCATAGACATGGATATTGTTCTTCCATAACCTGAACTTATTAAAACACCACCCTCATTTCTCCTGACCCTGCATATTCCCACCCCATTCGGCTTGATGGTGCATTCATGGGGGCAAAGATTACACCTAACTACCATATCATCAAGTTTTTCGTAAAATCTTGCCTCTATCCTTTTTTCAGCCATTACTTATGTCTCTCCACCGTGAATCTGAATGCCCTTATCTCCTCACCCTCATCTATTCCCGCCTTCATCCGTACAATTCTCACCTGTTCCTCAACCGTATCCACACCCTCAAGGTCTGGCAATAGTAATCCCTGCCTGCCATTTTCAGTTCTGAGTATAAGACCATACTTCTTTGGATTCATTTCAGACAAATCTTCCACCGGTTCTGGTTCAGATAGAATATCAACAGAGATATCAAGGGTGCCGAGTTCTTCGGGTCTTACAGGGGGAAATCTGGGGTCTCTGGTCGCTGCTGATATAGCATTATTTATTATCTCAAGCGCTAGATTATCATACATAGGCATAAATGTCCCTATGCATCCCCTCAATCTACCAGATTGCTTCAATGACACAAATGCTCCACATCTTTTTTCAAACTCCTCAGGTAGTGGTTCAGGGGGGGATATCACCTCTCCATAGAGAACATACCGCTCAATCGCACTCTTTGCTAATTCAACATACTTATCCATAAATATTCACCACAAGCATATTAGAAACCCTATATATGATTATATGAAAGATAGAGGATTATATAAATCAAAATACGCCTTCACCTCTATTCACGGTTTTTTATATTACAGAGAGAAGTACCGCCTTTGCTGTATGCAGGCGATTCTCCGCCTGGTCAAAGATTGCGCTTCTCTCATGCCTTGAAACTTCATAGGTCATCTCCTCCCCATAGTGCGCCGGCAGGCAGTGAAGCAGAATCGCATTATCGCTCGCCTTTGAGAACATATCCATATCAATCTGAAAGCCCTCAAAGTCCTTCTTCCTCTTCTCCACCTCCTTCTCTTGACCCATAGAAGCCCAGACATCTGTATAAACGACATCAGAACCCTCTACTGCTTCATAAGGATTATTTACCGTTTTAATCTCCTGCCCCTTATCAACAGCAAGTTCTTTTGCATAGGTTAGAACATCATCATTTGGTTCATATCCCTCAGGTGTAGCCACGCTTATGGATAGACCAAGTATGCTTCCACCAAGAAGCAAACTGTGGCACACATTATTGCCATCGCCAACGAAGGCAAGTTTAAGCCCATCCAGCCGATTAAACTTCTCATATATGGTCATGAAATCAGCAAGCCCCTGGCAGGGGTGCAGAAGGTCAGAGAGACCGTTGATGACAGGAACCGCTGAATACTCTGCCAGTTCTTCAATCGTCTCGTGTGAGAATGTCCTCGCCATTATCACATGAACCATAGATGACAATACTATTGCTGCATCTTCAATTGTCTCTCGCTTTCCCAATTGAATATCCGATGGAGAGAGATATATCGCTCTACCACCGAGGTCGTTCATAGCCACTTCAAATGATACCCTGGTCCTCAAGCTCGGTTTCTCAAATATCATACCCAGAGTATAGCCCTCTAGGTCATTTTTGTATATACCAGTATATCTCTCCTGTTTCAATCTTATGGCTAACTCAATGAGTTGCAGTAGTTCCTCCCTGTTAAAATCAGCGAGTGATATGAAATCAAGCCCTTTAATGTCCTTTACCATAAAAACCTCCTAACCTAATCATATATTCCTAATTCACAATAAAGCAACAAAAGCATCTATTGTATTCCCATTCAATGCAGGTTAGCAAATATTCTCTCATCAGTCCATTGAAGAGGGTCAACAGCCCACCTTCCAACTCTAACCTCCCAGTGGAGGTGTGGTCCCGTCGCCAAACCAGTTGAACCTACCTTGCCTATTACATCGCCCTTACTCACAATGTCCCCAACATCCACCAAGACATCTGACAGGTGATTATATAAACTATATACACCCCAGCCGTGGTCTATTAGCACAAATTTCCCCCTTATGGCGAAATCATCAATCAGACGAACTACACCAGCCCCGCATGCTTTTACCTCTGTCCCCTCAGGGCAGGAGTAATCCACCCCTATGTGTCTGCTTACAACACCATTAGAAAATCTCCTGTATGTTCCATAGGGGCTGGTAATCTTTCCCTCCACCGGTATTATGAACCCGTCTTTCTCATATAATACCTCGCTTGGGGAGAGAAGCTCATTCAATAAAATCTGATACTCCTTTTCAATTACCTCCTTTGGTATCGGCTCTGCCTTGGTCTCGGGTAAAACTATATACTCTGACTCAAATCCCTTCGGTAATATCAAAATCTTCTTATTAATATTTACACTCTCACCGAGATTATCGGTTAATGATACCTCCATATCAACCTCTTCTGGCTCAACAGCAAGGCGAATAGGAACAAAGCCCTCATAGCCAATATCCGTTGTAAAAAGAAAAATATCATAACCCATAATCTCTACCCTGATATCTCTTACCTCCTCACTCAATACACACTGTAAAGGAAGGACACTTCCCGGATACACCCTGTTGCTTCCCCCAAGGATTACCTCTACATTTAATGGGTGATTGTCAACATAAAATAAGGTATCCTTTGTGGTGGTGGCATTACCATTACAACTTGATGCTGAAACGGTGAGTATGTGCCTTCCCTCGCTTAACTTTGTAGTATCAAGCTTCAGGTCATACTCAAGGGCTTTCTTCTTCTTGAAATCACCGGCCAGGATATCGCAGAGTTCCCCATCAATCCTGATTAATACACTTTCTATTCTACTTTCCTTATCAATCACAGTGAATTTGACACATATAGACCCGCTTACTATTTCACTCTCCTTAGGAAATTGCATATAAATAGATGGAGGTGTATTATCCGAGTATGAAAGGACATTCAGATGACTGAAAAGGAGAAATAAGACCAGAAAAAAGAAAAATATTGACAGAAGGATAGATACCCTTTTTAGGTGAAATATCACCTTGCAATCTCCTCAGATAACAATTCAACCATATCTCTTGCGTTTTCCACCGCTTTACCAAGCGGGTGATTATTCATAAACACCAGAACCTTTGGGACTTTCTCATGTGTTTTTCTAATAAGATAGGCCATCTCTTCAAGTTCTTCCCTGGTATAGAGGTAATCATATCTCTCCCATGCCTCTCTATGATTATACCACTTCTCTTTATTTCTTCCGTGGAATCTGAAATAGGCGAAATCAGAAGTCACCCATAATCTCAGTGGCATAAGCCCCTTTATATCTGGCTCATCAACTATACAATAAGCAAGGTCAAGCTCTCTTAGCAGGTTGGCTGTTTCATCTGAATCCCACGATGAGTTTCTGAATTCCACCGCAACTGGTAGTTCACCAAATCCTTCCTTTATCTTCCTCAACACATCTAAAGATTCGCTCTTGTATTTAAATGACCAGGGGAACTGAACCAGAATAGCATCAAGAAGTCCCCTCTCAGTTATCGGCTCAATTCCTTTGATGTAATCATTGAATATGCCCTCAGGGATAGAACCTGAGTGAGTGATGTCCCTGTGGGCTTTAAGAGAGAAGCGAACCCTGCCATCTGACTTTCTGACAAGCGATGAAATGGTCCGCACCGAAGGAAGGGCATAATAGGTATAGTTCACCTCAACTATATTGAAATGCCTTGAGTAATACTCAAGCATCTCGCTGTTTTTAATATCTTCTGGATAGAAATGTCCCTTCCAGTCCTGGTATGAAAAACCGCTTGTTCCGACATATATCACTTTGTCATCAGATTTTCTATTGAGGCAACTGTGAAGATGTTCACCCCGCAGTAATTCAGCAGGTCCATAATTGAGAAATCAGGTATTCTGGCTATGCAGGTTGCTTCGCCCTGATATCCTGTATCTATATCCTCCGATAGGAACGACCCTTCACCAAGTTCTTCTCTCTCCTCCATAATGATGTCATCAGGTAGGGTCTCCTCGCCCATAGATACCCTCTTTACTTCGGCTTTCAACACATCATAGACCGCCTTATCTCTGATATAATTGAGAATATCACCATCAGTTATTAAACCCTCCAAATTGAATATCTTCTTAATCTCATTTAGAAGCAATGATGGGGCTTTCTTCTTCGCCTCAAATACCGCTTCTGCTTTCACATCTTTTAGAGCATCTTCTCTGGTAATATATTTCTTGTCCCTTGTGTGAACAAAACTGACCTTAATAGCCATTTTTTCAGACAACATCCTATTAAAATTCTCCTTCTCCTTCTCATAAGAAGATGCATCACATTCCTTAAGCACATTTAATAGAACTGCAATAATATATATCTTATATGGTTTACTATTCATAATCTCTTCTATTCTATTGAATGCGAAGTTGCTCAACAAAGCACGGCTCTCTGTATCCTCAGTTGCTCCGTGTTCAATAGCATCAATCAGAGATTCTATTGATTTGTTGACCGCACCAGCACACCATTGACTTTCCGCAATTATCAAAAACCCCAGAACCTTCTTGTCTCCACCATATCTAGCTATGCTCTCGCCTGCCTCCCTGGCACCATCATAATCACCCTCAAGCATAAGCTTCTCAGCATGCTCTTTTAGAGAATTGACCGTCTCATCAGAAGTCCTCCCAAAGAATACCCTGATATTTCCAAAACCCGGTATATCAATCCTCCTGTAATTCAACAATAAGACCAGGGTTGTCAAACACACAACCAGAATCGCTGATGTTATTATATACTTTTTCTTCATAGTAGTTACTCAAGTGTTAGATTATATTATCAGGTTGATACTGTCAAGACCACAAAAAATCAATTACATCTATACCCCATTCACAAATTACACTTGACATAGTTTTATTGCCTTAATTATAATTCTCAAAAGGAGGTAAATTTTATGAGAATAATTATTATTTTATCGTTAGTATTTCTAATAAGCATCCCTGTCTTTTCAGCAAGAGATACAGCGTTATCTACATCAATTGCTGACCCAAAAGATGAGTCAACTACTATAAAGACAGAGATGTTTATGCCCGATTTTGAAGTTGTAGATGTTATAGATTGCACAAGCCTAGGGGCATATTTTGACCCACTTCAGATATGGGGTGTTACATACGACTGGACAACTGACTCACTATGGTTGACTAACTTTGGAGGCGATTACAATGGTTCTATTCTAAGAATAGCAAAGGAACCCAACTCTGATGGTAAGGCGGAACTTCTTGAGGGTCCAATTGCCCTTTCTGGCGATGTCCCGCCTTATGCTCTGGGTATATCAGTAGGTGAGTATGAAGATGATGACTTTGGTCTCTGGATGAGTGGAGCAGACCAGTCATTCTATTGGATTGAGGACCCGTCAGTAGGCGATGCAACCTGGGTCGGCTTCGTTGATATATGGGACGAACACTTAGGCAAAGCAGGGCAGGGGAATGCTTTCAACAGAACATCAAACACACTATATATGTCAGATGCCTGGACTAAGTCAGACCAATATGGTCTCAATCAGATTGGCTGGACCCATAACCCAACAGAGGATAGTGGGTGGAGTAAAATTGACTGGGATTACATAAGTGGTCTTGCATGCTCGTGGAATGACACCGATGAGCCAACTTATCTCTGGGCGATAGAGAGAGAATATGACAATCTTAGTGAGGACTGCGAAATGTTTGGCTTCAGAGTAGTAGATGGTAATGTCTGGTCAGAACCATCAATCAGGGTCTTTGTTCCCAACACGGCGATTGGAGACCCAAGTAACCCCGTTAATCTACCTGGTGACATGGCTTTCGATGGAGAATGTTTCTACATACTTATTCAGGAGTATCAAGAACTACCCGAACCCACGGATGCAGTATTGATATGTAAGTTTGGTGAAGGAGAAACAATAGAGGAGTCAAGTGTTGGTATGATTAAGGCGAATTACAAGTAGCGATAACTTTTAATAAAAAGTATAAAGGGTGGTCTATATTAGACCGCCCTTAAATTTATTGACTGAAAATTTAATTTAGTATATACTATATTGTAGAGGTGTATTATGTATAAAACATTATTATGCATTTGCTTAATAATTTTAATTGGTCATTCTTATGCAGAAACCCTTGATTATGCTTGGAAGATAGACCTCAAGGTATGCGCCATATACGACCCGTGGGGACTAACCTATGATTGGGATACAGGAAACCTGTGGGTAAGTGATTACAGCTCCCCCTTCATATATAGAATAACCACAGATGAGGCACCTGAAAAGGTAGAGACACTATACCTCCTCGGGGGTCCTGATGTTAACTTGGGTCTTGCATATACAGGATTACAATATAGCACTCCCGACCAAAACTTGAGATTCTTACTGGTTGGACCTAAATCTGGCTATGGCAGAAAGATATTCATAGTTGATAGAGACACGGGTGAGGTCTCCGAATTCAGAAACACACCATCCGATTGGATAGGAAGTCAGGCATTAGCATTTAACTGTGCTAAAGATGTAATCTATACATCCGACTGGAATGTATCTGAAGGTGCCTGGGCAAGCCCCGCTCAGTCTGGAAACTGGAGAATATGGTCATGTTCAAACATCTCTGGTTTTGCATGTTCCCACAGCACATCTGATAATCCAACTATACTCTGGACAGTAGACCAGAACCCAATGGTTGCCAAACTATATATGTATAAACTCAAAAGTAATGGAGGGGTTAATGACCCACCAGTTGCAGAATATGAATTACCTCCAGAGATGACCCAATCATCTACGGGGGACTGCGCCTTTGATGGTCAATATTTATATGTTGTGGACAGAGACCCAGAGGGTCCATACATCTATGTATTTGACAGAGATGCACTCAACATTGAAACCACGAGTTTGGGTTCTATTAAATCATTGTTCAGATAAACAATGTTTATTCACCAATGATAAGTTCTGTGAACTTTAATGTCGCATGCTTTGATGGAATCAAAGGTGTATTTGACAGGTCAGGGTCATAATGTCTTGAATAGGTTCTTGAACTAACCCCCACACACTTGGGACATCCCTCATCACACTCACATTTACCTATTAGGTCATTTACTGCGATTAAGATATCCATAAAACTCTTATATATCTTCTCTGAAAAACCAAGCCCCCCCATAAACCTATCAAAAATGAATATTGTGGGGGAACCGAAATTATTAGATTCTACCACACCGCTTATGTCCCCACTATCGCACATAACAAAAAGACAAGAAACGGAAAGAAGTGAGTTTTTAAATCCCACCAACGCTTCATATATATTATACCCCTCATTACGCATCTTATTAATTAATTCCTTGCTCGCTATAAAGAATACCGCCTCTGTATCCATACTCCTCTTTGGCAAATCAAGACCCCCCCAGCCGATGGATTCTAGATTTGAGAACCTTATCTTCTTAAACCCAACCGTCTGTGTTGTGGTTTTAACATCCCCGAATCCCAGTTCATATAATCCCCTGTCTTCTCTATACTTTGTCTCAATCAACTTTATGGTGGTCTCAACATCCGCCTGTGTATAATATTCAACATTCCGATTCTCTACAAAAGCGACTTTTTGTCTCAGATCCAGTTCTCTTACGAAGTAGGTATCTCCTGAATGCAGGTATATTGCCTCAGGATAGACCACCTCCAGTGCGCTCTCTTCATCCACCGTGCCTATTACTCTATTACCCTCAACATCCACTATATTGAAAGTGTTACCTGATGCAGTCCTCAGCGATACGCCTGATGATGGATAGCCCTCTACTGAGAAGTGGATGGCGTCACCCGTGTCAACCATCTCACCTTTATTTACAAGCATATTAACGATTGTGGATGAAACACCATTAAACAACTCAATGTCATCATCTCTAATCGGGAGTTCATAAGCGGCGCATCGGAGATGTGCAAGAAGAATATTAGGATTGGTTGGGTCTATTATGGCGCTTTCAAATGGTGAATCATATACATAATGTGGGTTGCTTGCCAGAAATTGGTCCAGTGGATTATTGTATGGTATATAGATAGTGAGCGCCGATTCACTCCCTCTGCCCGCCCTACCCGCCTGTTGCCATAAACTGGCTATGGAGCCGGGATAACCAACTATAATTGAGCAGTCCAAACTGCCAATATCTATCCCCAGTTCAAGAGCATTGGTAGAGATAACACCCAATATCTCACCCTCAAAAAGTTGCTTCTCTATCTCTCTTCTTTCCTCAGGTAGATAACCGCCTCTATAAGGGCTTATCCTCCGGGCAAGTTCTACATCACCCTTCTCCACCAGCTTCTGATGCGTATATCTATATACCAATTCTGCTACCACTCTCGCCTGTGCGAATACAATGGTTTGAACACCCTCCCTAATCAGGTGATATAGAATATCTCTCGCCTCAATACTAGCACTTCTTCTCAGGTTTCTTCTTCTATCAATCATTCTCGGTTGCCAAAAGAGTATATGCCTTTCGCCCGATGGAGAGCCATCGTCACCAATGGCAACCACCTCATCATCAATCAGGCGGACTGCCAGGTCCTGTGGGTTGCCAATGGTCGCAGATGAGAGTATGAACACCGGTTCTGAACCATAGTGACTGCAGATTCGCTTCAGGCGTTTTATTACATTTGTAACATTTGAACCGAATACCCCTCTGTAAACATGAACCTCGTCAATTACTATATACTTCAAATTGGTGAAGACCCGTGCCCATCTGGTATGATGCGGGAGAATCCCCGAATGAAGCATATCTGGATTGGAGATAATAACATTGCCCATCTCCCTTATGCTTTTCCTCTGATCTTGCGGTGTATCACCATCATATGTAAATGCTCTCAATATCTGTGTCAGTTCCATATCACCTAACACCAGTTCATTGATGCTCCTTAACTGGTCCTGTGCAAGGGCTTTGGTTGGAAAGAGATATAGAAAGGTTGACCTTCTATCTTCAAGCAGTGCATTGAGAGTAGGAATAGTGTATGTTATTGTCTTTCCAGAGGCGGTTGGTGTGGCAATTAGGGTATTTAGACCTGATAGAATACTCTCTATCGCCTTCGCCTGGTGAAAATAAAATCTCTGAATCCCAACTCTCTCCAAACAACTACATATCTGGGGCTTAAGTTTGATATCACTGTATCTGGCACTGCGGGGTGGTATCACCCTGTAATCAACTATCTGCTCTTCATCCTCAAGCTGGGTTTTGAGAATATTTATAATTCGTTCTACATCCATTCTTTATCTTATAATCTTTAACATAGTTATGACCAACCTTCAACAGATGGATAAGGCATTTAAGGGTGAGTTCATCATACTCGGTAATATAATCACCGAAAAGGGTAAGAGAGCAGAGTATCTATGGGTTAAAGATGGCAGGATTAAAACAACCGGCGATGGGATACCACTCCACTCACCACGCAATATTCCAATGACACTTCTGGCACCCAACTGGTATGTGCTACCGGGTCTATATGATTCTCATGTTCATCTCAGGCAGACAGCAATACACTCAATTACCACAGACCTTTCAGAGGCGAGGTGTAAAAACGACATCATTGAAATCATGCGTAGTTCTCCTGAGGTGGGTGGCATAAAAATCGGGCGTTGTTTTGATGACACAGCATTTCCCAATGGCGACATTCCGACCCGAAGGGACTTGGATTGTGTTTCAGACCGCCCTGTCTTCATATCAAGGATTGATTCCCATTTATGCGTGGTAAACACCGCCTTTTTAAAGTATGCAGATGAATCTATGGGAATTGAATTGCCAGAAACCAGAGATGGGATATTCAGAACAGAACTTTATAATCTCCTCTATGACATCGCTATGTCAGGTATTGATGAACAAACCGTTAAAAAAGCGATATTAAAAACAATTGATGAAACGATTAAAAGGGGCATAGTATATTTACATTGCCTGGAAGGTGGGAAGATAGACCCCGTAAGTGAAGCAATCCAATTAAGGGAGACACTTGGTAAAACGAATATAAAGTATAGGATATATCCTCAGACATTTGAAATAGACGAGGTAGTAGATGCTGGATTTGACACCATAGGAGGATGCCTTCTGGTAGATGGT
>QMNJ01000035.1 GCA_003647715.1 Candidatus Coatesiibacteriota bacterium | reverse complement strand
CCTAACTATATTAAATGCTAATATAATTGGATGTATTACAACGGAATTTATAAATAAGAGATTTTCTCCTACTCTATTACATTTATTTGTTAAATTATTTGTTAAACAGATGGCTCTAATCCAGCCCTCTGGTTATACTCTTCAATATATCGCCTGTATCCCAACTGCGGATATTCACCTCAAGTGGCATCTCGCCAGGCAGTGAGTGCGTCCCACATGCCATACAGGGGTCATAAGCCCTGAATGCCATCTCAATCATATTGAGGTCACCCTCGTCAAAGTCCCTCTTCTTTCCATCCATTATGTAGCGAGCCATATCTGTTAGAGACATACACATAGCAGCATTATTTTGAACAGTCGCAACTATCAAATTGACATCAGTTATAATACCGTTCTCATCGGTCTTATAGTGGTGAATGAGCGTTCCCCTGCATGCCTCCACAATTCCAACGCCCTCGGAGGGTGTCTCGGTGGGAACCACTCTTATCTCATCTCCGGTTATGTCATCCTCTCTTATCAGTTTATGCAATAACTCTGCCGCATACAACTGCTCAATCGCCCTTGCCCAGTGATATGCGAATGTTTGGTGTGCGGGCTTTCCTCCGAGCGTGTCATACATCTTCTCATATTCCGCCTGTGCAAGCGGTGTCGCCATACCATCTGCTACATTTAGACGGGCAAGTGGTGCCACTCTATAGATACCACTATCCTTCCCTGCGGAAAAGCCCTTCCAGCCCACATTCTTGAGATAGGGGAATTTGAGATAACTCCACTGCTCTGTTCTCTCCGCTATGTGGTTGAGATATTCAGGCGGAGTGAATTTAGCGAACTCCTTACCCTCCTGGTCAACCACTCTGACCTTGCCGTCATAGAAGTTCACATAGTTGTTTTCGTCCACCAGACCCACATAGTAGGTGGGCATTGTGTTCTCCTCTGCGAGAATTATATCCATATACTCTTTATTCTTTAACACAACATCCTCTATCAATTTTTGAGTGAACTTTGCGAACTCAAGCATACTATCGGACATTGCGATAATCTCGTCTCTCTCCTCTTTGGTTAACCCCTTTGATATACCCCCGGGCACGCCATAGATAGGGTGAACACCCTTTCCTCCGAAGATGGTCAATATCCTCTGCCCATAACCTCGGTTCTTTATCACCTCTTTGCCCACCTCAAGCCCTACCTTCTGGATTACTCCCAATATATTCCTCTGTGCTTTTGGTGCCTTCGGTCCCAACACAAAGTCCGGTCCGCCGAGTGCGTAAATATGAAGGGTGTGGTCTGAGAAGTAATATGCGGAATATGCCAGTTCCCTCAACTTCTTCGCCAGAGGTGGTATCTCAACCTTATACACAGCATCGGCTGCTTTTGTGGACGCAGTATGATGAGCCGGAGGGCATACACCGCATATTCTGCAAGTAATTCTGGGCATTTCTTCAACTGGTCTTCCAACGCAGAACTTCTCAAAGCCACGAAACTCTGGAACCTGTAGATATGCCCTCTTGACCTGATAGTTGTCATCAACGAAGATCTCTATCTTCCCGTGCCCCTCAAGGCGTGTTATTGGGTCTATTGTATATCTCTTCATTCCGTTCTCTCCTCTGTTTTAATATTACCTCTCAATAATGATAACGACAGTGTGAAGCGATAGAGCGTGCCAGCGGGGTCATAGAACTGCTCTGCCATCTTCTTTGCTGTCTCCTCGTCATCTGCCGCCTCAATTGAACCAAGCGCTGATATGAATTTAGCGCCCATATCAGATACATAGGGCGCCGGTCCGAAACAACCCCTGCACGGCATATTCGCATTTATACATCTATTATCACAGCCACTCCTGGTTATTGGTCCAAGGCAGATTATACCCTGCTCAAGGAGGCATTTTGTATTATCTATCTCCTCAGGTGGTGTTAGGTGGAGACGCTTAAACTCAGTGATGCTCTTATCACTCTTCTCTCGCTCGCAGGTATCACAGAGTGTTTTCTCACCTGCAAAGAAATGCCCCTTTTCAGGAGGTTCTTTTGTCAGGAGTGTTAAAACCGCATCCGTTATCTGTTCAGGTGTTGGTGGACAACCTGGTATATAATAATCAACATCAACTACTTGATTTAGTGTCTTTACTCTATTATACATAGTTGGAATTGTTATTTCACCTTCTTCTACACTAAACTTCGGTTGAGGCAGTATCTTATCAGGGTTGTCATTTGAAGGTGCCTCCAAGTAAGCACGGTTAAGGAGGTCACCAATGCTGTATAGATTTGCCAGAGATGGTATTCCACCAAAGCAGGAACAGGCACCAAAAGCCACAAGCACCTTTGACTTCTTCCTGAACAGATTTGCAAGATGTTCTTCCTCATCGTTTCTTATGGCGCCATTGAAAAATACGGCATCAAACTCACCATCCTTCATCGCCTCAAGGTCGGAGAATTTATAGTCCATAGCAACAGGCCACATAAATATGTCCGCTAACTCTGCTACCTTCAGTATGTTCTCATCTATATCAAGAACAGCAACCTCACACCCACCACATGCGGAAGCCCAGTAAAACCCTATCTTCTTCTTAGGCAACCTACTCGCCTCCTTCCCTGCTCTTCTTACCATATAGGGGTCCCAATCTACGAATCTCCTCCGTCATCTCCGTGACTACTTTTGCAAACTTCTCACCTTCTGCTGCTGAGACCCACTCAAGCCGTAATCTCTTCTCCTCTATACCAAATTGCGAGAGCAACTTAACGAGCAAGGGGAACCTCCTAAATGTCTTATAATTCCCATTGATATAGTGACAGTCAGAAGGAGGATGACATCCGGCAATAAGCACACCATCTGCTCCCTGCTCAAACGCCTTCACCACGAATTGAGGGTCAACCCTCCCAGAGCACATTACCCTTATAACTCTAACATTGGGGGGGTATTTCATCCTTGATGTGCCTGCAAGGTCTGCACCGGTGTATGCACACCAGTTGCATAAAAAACCTACTATCTTTGGCTCAAAACTCATATCAGCACCCCTTCTATCTCAGCAATAATCTGCTCATCTGTAAAGTGAAGAGCGGTAATAGCACTTGACGGGCAGGCAGATACGCAGGTTCCACAACCCTTACACAGCGCCTCTATCACACGCGATACCTTCTTCTCCTCATCAAATTCAATTGCACTGTAAGGACATAGATTGTTGCATATCCTACACCCTGAACATATCTCCTCATTGATAACCGCAATAGCACCCTCTATCTCCACCTCACCCTTGTCTATCAGAGAGAGCGCCGCTGCCCCTGCAGCACCCCCCTGTGCCACTGAATCAGGTATGTCCTTCGGTCCCTGACAGGCACCCGCAATAAACACGCCATCATTTGCTGTCTCAACAGGGGCGAGTTTCGGGTGCTTCTCCAAGAAGAACCCATCCTGACTTCTTGATATATTGAAAATGTTGGCTATCCTCTGAGCATCTTCTGTCGGCTCAATCGCCATACATAGAACTACCATATCTACTGGAATCCTCCTTATACGATTGAGCAATGTATCCTCACATCTTACAATTATCTTACCCTTCTCCTCAGGATAGAGATAGAATGTTGTAACACTCGCCGCCCTGCCTCTTATGAACCTCACACCTTCTCTCAACAGACGGTTATAGAACTCCTCATAACCCTTACCCTTCGCCCTCATATCAATGTATAACTGATAGACCTCTGCGTTGGTTCTCTCCTTTACGAGATGAGCGAGTTTTAGGGCATACATACAGCAGACAGATGAGCAGTATTTATGATAGTTCTCATCCCTTGAACCAATGCAGTGGAGGATTGCTATTGATTCTGGCTCTTTGCCCTTTGAGGTAACAATCTTGCCTTCGGTGAATCCAGCGGCATTGACGAGCCGTTCAAACTCAAGTGCGGTCAGAACATCGGGATGCCTTCCATACATAAACTGCTTTACCTCGGCACCATCCATCTGTTTATATCCTGTAGCAACGATGATGGTTCCCACATCAAGTTCTATAATCTCGTCTTTATCATCGTGGATTATCGCCTCTGGCTCGCACACCCTTACACACTCATAGCATTCAACACAGGGACCACAATGCAAGCACCTCTCTGCCTCTTTTATTGCCTCATCCTCACTAAACCCCAGAAGCACCTCATCAAAGTTTTTCCTTCTTACTTCTGGTTCCAGCTCACGCATTTTAACACGGCTTTGTCTCGCTTTTTCTTTGTAGTATTCAACCCAGTCAACCTCTTCTTTCCTCTTTACGATATTAGCATCGTAATCCACCTTGATGTCCTTCTCTTTCACACCTGAGAGATACTGGTCTATTGCAATAGCCGCCTTCTTACCATCACACATCGCCTCTACAACTGATGCAGGTCCTCTCACCACATCTCCACCAGCAAATACACCCTTAACACCTGTGGTCATATTGTCAGAATTGACATCAATTGTATTCCACTTCGTTATCTCAAAGCCCTTCTTTCCCTCAATTGCAGTGAGGTCCGGCTCCTGGCTTATAGCCATTATCACATAGTCATAGTCAACCTCATACTCAGAGCCCTCAATCGGGACAGGACGCCTTCTACCAGTTTCGTCCGGCTCGGTCATATCCATCCTTATGCATCTAACTGCCTTCACCTTGCCGTTTTCCGTTAGAATCTCAACTGGTGCCGTCATAATATTTAGTCCAACGCCCTCCGCCCTTGCCTGTTCTACCTCAAACTCATCGGCTGGCATCTCCCTCTCTGTTCTACGATAATATATATCAACCTTCTTAGCACCCAATCGCAGAGCAACCCTCGCCGCATCAACAGCACTGTTTCCACCACCTACTATCATCACATTACCGCTCACAATACCCTTCGGCTTTGCGGTCATATTAACCTTAATCAAAAACTCAACGCTGTCAAATACTCCCTCCGCATCCTCCCCCGGTATTCCCATCTTCTTACCTGCGTATGCACCTGTGGCAATATAGACCGCATCATAGTCCTCTCTCAACTTATCAAAGTCAATATCCTCTCCAACCTTAATCCCCGTCTTTATCTCTACCCCCATCCCCTTAATATAATCAATATCTCTGTCTAGAATATTCCTTGGAAGGCGGAACTCTGGTATGCAGGTTCTTAGCATACCGCCCGGTTCATCAAACGCCTCAAATATTGTGACCTTATATCCCTTCTGTCTGAGGTCATAAGCACAGGCGAGACCAGAAGGTCCCGAGCCAATTATCGCAACCTTCTCTTTTTTCTCTTCTTCAATTTCGGGTATCTCCATCCCAACACCATGTTCATAACACCAGTCATAGACGAAACGTTTCAACTGCTGTATTGCTATCGGTTCATCTACCAACTTTCTTCTGCATTCGGTCTCACAGGGGTGGAAACATACTCTGCCACAGACAGCGGGCAGGGGATTTGCCCTTCTTATAACCTCCATTGCCTCCTTATACTTCTCTTTTGCCACAAGTGCGATATACCCAGCAGCATCCTGATGAATGGGGCAGGTTGCTTTGCAAGGAGTCGTCTCCTGCTTATCTATCAGAAAGGTATTTGGAACTGCCTGTGGGAATAGGCGATATATCGCCTTCCTATCATTATGTCCGAACTCAAACTCATTAGGCACACTGACGGGGCAGACCTCTACGCAGTCCTGACAGGCATTGCACTTCTCAAGGTCAACATACCTCGCCTTCTTTCTGACTTTCACCTGAAAGTTTCCAACAAATCCCTTGACCTCTTCAACCTCGCTATAAGTGAGTATCTCAATATTGGGATTATTCTTCACCGCCACCATTTTTGGAGTTAAGATACATGCGGCACAGTCAAGTGTGGGAAATGTCTTATCAAGATATGCCATGTTACCACCAATAGACGACTTCTTCTCCACCAGATATACCTTCTTACCACCCTCTGCTATTCTCAGTGCTGCTTCTATACCTGCAACACCTGAACCCACTACCATTGCTGTGGGATTTATCTTCACCATTCTTGTCTCAAGTGGCTCTAAGAGTGCTGCTCTTCTAACTGCGGCAGAGACCTGCGCCTTCGCCTTTTCAGTAGCAGAAGCCATATCAATGGCTACCCACGAGACATGCTCTCTTATGTTTGCCATAGTGAATTCATACTGGTTCAAGCCCGCCTGTCTGCACGCCGTCCTGAATGTAATCTCATGCATAAGCGGTGAACACGATGCCACGACAACCCTATTCAGGTTATGTTCTTTTATATCTTCCTTTATGAGGTTCTGCCCTGAGTCAGAGCACATAAACTGATAGTCGCGAGAGACAACAACATAGGGCAGACCACTTGCAAACTTGGCAACCTCAACAACATCAACTGTCCCTGCTATGTTATGTCCACAATGGCAAATATATACACCTATTCTTGGTTCAATCATATTCTACAACCTCGCATATTCTAAACCTGACAAACATACAACTATAACTATAAAATTACTTACCTTCTTTAACCTCTTCTTGAGAATGCAAATACGGCTCTAAAACCTTCTTTGGACTTACAATTGACTTATCCAAAGCCATCTCCTTATATTTATAGTTCAATGCTAACCCGACCAACTGCGAGAAGAATACAACGGGCATATTAAGTTTTATCTTAAACTCCTTCTCAATCCTCCTTTGATAAGCATCAAGATTTATCTGGCAGAGAGGGCAAGCGGTAGCAATAATATCAGCACCCTCTCTCTTCGCAGACAAAAGCACATTCTTTGACATCCTCAATGCCTGCTGTTCATAGGTTAAGATGGTGCTACTTCCACAACATCTCACCCTGAAAGGGAAATAGACCGGGTCTGCACCTATCGTCTTCATCAGTTCCTCAAACTTTACCGGCTCTTCTGGGTCGTCAAATACATGTCTTGGTCTTACCAGCTGACAGCCATAATAGCATGCGACCTTAAGACCTTTGAGGGGGTTAGTTACCGCAATCCTAACCTTGTCAAGACCTACATCATCTATAATTACCTCCAATGGGCTTTTTACTTTTATAGTTCCCTCATAGGATAGACCAATTTTATTCAGTGCTGAATTCACCTGTGCATAAATCTCGGGATATTCCATCATATATTCGTGTGCCTTACGAAGCGTCAAATAGCAGGCGGCACAGGGGGCGATAACATCTGTAGCACCTGACTTCTCGGCAATGGCTAAATTCCTGGCAGAGACAGTAAAAGCCATATTCTCTGATAGCGATATGTAAGCAGTCGCTCCACAACAGTTCCAGTCATCAATATCTTTCATAGCTATACCAAGGTGATACATTATTGCCCTGAACGATATATCATACGCCTTATTGGTTGATTCAAGAGAACACCCTGGATAATAAGCATACTTAATCATCTCTCCATCTCCTCAACATACTCCATCAGTTTCTTAACATCATCAGCACCCTTTATCTTCTTTGGTATAAGAGGCATCCTACCCCTGATGAAAAGCTTGATACCCATTACTGCGTGTTTGAGCATTCTAAACGGGTTGGTTGACAGATAATAAAGAATAGTAAAAATTGCTTCGCAGTTTCTACCATATCGTTTCACCATCGCTGAGAAGCACTCCATAAACCTCACAGGTCTATTGTCGGGGACCTTCATATCCTTATCCTTTAAGGCAAAGCGCTTCAAAGCATACATAACATCAGTTATCTTAATACCTGCAGGACAGCGGACATAGCAGTAATAACAGGAGGTGCAATACCACATAGTATTACTCTCAAGAACCTCCTTCCTCATTCCTGCTCTTATCATCGCGAATATCTGTCGGGGAGAATGGTCCATCAAATAGGAAGATGGACATGAGCCAGAGCAGGTTCCGCATTGTATGCACTCCTTGACCTTCTCTCCACCAGGCATAGAATAAATCTCTTCAAAGAACTCCCTGCTAAGTTCAAACTCTGGTAATAGGTCTTTCTCAAACTTTGGGCTTATATAGATGCCTTCCTCAAGCATATTAATAGAATTCTTCTCATCTTCCCTGCTCATCTTTCTCCCCTTTCCACTTCTAAATCAAATATAATAAATTAACACTTAAACCAAGAGTTGTCAAATTACTTTTTTCACAATCTAATGAAAAAATAAAAAAATGCCTGCTTGCCTATGGAACGAATATTGACCTAAGCCATCCCAGGCTTTTATCTCCAATACCGCCCTCATTAAAATAGGACGATTCAAGAAACGGCGTATAATCTACTACTCCATAATTATGATTGTCATAGTAATCATATATGTTCGCTTCTATTTCATTGATGTTGGTTGTTCCCCACCAATTTGAAGTTGCATCCTGATTCAACCCCGATAAATTTCTAAAGTTATAACTGTAATTACTACAAATATCATTATAATTCACAGTAGGTGATGACAATCCCTGCGTTTGAATTCCGTATCTGTTATTCTTGATAGAGTTAAAATTGATAGTCGGGGATGAATTATAGAAAAGTATTCCAACCTCTGAACTATGGTAAATCCTGCAGTAATTTACGCTTGATGCCATCTCCGACATTGATGACAGATTCCAAAATATCAGACCTGCCTTGGCATACTCAATAACACAATGATTGAGATTGACTACACTATCATCCTCCACAGCGATACAACCCCAGTCGCCATCCGACCTGATATCACCTCCCGATGTAAATATCACCGGCAACAACTGCGTCCCCTCTGCAATTAATTTACCATCTGCTATGTAGAGCTCAGAACCCTCCCTGAAGCCACCATCTCCCTCAACTAACATAAAATATACCTCAACGCCCGACATAATGGTCAGAGTTGCACCATTCTTAACAGTTATATTGCCATAGATATAAACAGGGCTATCCTGTATAGTCCAGGTTGTATCGTTGGTTATGTCCTCCTGCAGGTAGTTCAAAGCAGAAAAAACACTCACAGGTAATACCAACATCAAAGACATTATAAATCTATACATTGTATTTGTATTCTACCACATACAAATTAGGATTGTCAAAGGTAAAAGGGAGGAGAGATTGAATAATATCTCCTCAATAAACACACTCGTTCGCTTTACTTCTTCTCTTCCTCCCCTTCTTCATCTACAATCTCGTACTCCGCATCAACCACTTCCTCCTCCCCTTCCGGCTTTTTTGCTCCAGGTGGAGGTGTGGTCTCTGTGCCAGGCGTCTGTTGCTGATAGCCAGCACCCGCCTTCTGATACCATGCTGTTGATACCTCATTGAGCGTCTTTTCCAGTTGCTCCTTGGCAGACCTTATCTCATGAATATCATCCTTCTTAAGTGCATCTTTTGCCCTACCTATCGCCGTCTCCAGCCTTGATTTATCCTCTGCTGTCGCCTTATCACCCATATCCTTTATCAACTTCTCGGTTGAATATATAAGCGAGTCAAGTGAATTTCTTAACTCTGCCTCTTCCCTGCGCTTTCTATCCTCATCTGCGTGTTCCTTCGCCTCTTTCACCATCCTCTCTATCTCTTCGTCCGATAAACCGGATGAAGCAGTAATGGTAATCTTCTGTTCCTTGCCGGTAGCAAGGTCTTTTGCACTCACATTCAGGATACCATTAGCATCAATATCAAAGGTTACCTCAATCTTTGGGACACCCCTGGGCGCTGGCGGAATCCCCTCAAGGTGAAATCTGCCGATGGTTCTGTTATACGCCGCCATCTCCCTCTCACCCTGTAGAACATGAACCTCAACAGATGTTTGATTGTCCTCAGCGGTTGTGAATATCTCGCTCTTCTTCGTGGGTATAGTAGTGTTTCTCGGTATAAGACATGTAAATACACCGCCTAGCGTCTCTATACCAAGTGATAGTGGCGTAACATCAAGTAGAAGTATATCCTTCACCTCGCCTCCCAGAACACCACCTTGTATAGCAGCACCAACCGCTACTACCTCATCAGGATTAACACCCTTGTGGGACTCCCTGCCAAATATTCTCTTCACTGTCTCCTGAACCAGCGGCATTCTGGTCATTCCTCCAACCAATATAACTACATCAATATCTTCTGCACTTAATCCAGCATCCTTTAATGCCTGCTGGCAGGGTCCAACTGTCCTCTCAACAAGGTCGTGTGTCAACTTCTCAAGTTGTGCTCTCGTCAAACTAATGTCAAGGTGCTTCGGACCTTTAGCATCCGCAGTGATATAGGGCAGATTTATCCTCGTTTCAGTGATGGTGGATAGTTCCTTCTTTGCCTTTTCTGCCTCTTCTCTCAACCGCTGGAGCGCCATTTTGTCTTCCCTTAAGTCAATTCCCTGCTCCTTCTTGAACTCTTCGGCGAGCCAGTCAGTTATACGCTGGTCAAAGTCATCACCGCCAAGGTGGGTATCACCGTTAGTCGCTTTGACCTCAAAGACACCATCGCCAATCTCTAAAATTGATATGTCAAAGGTTCCACCGCCGAGGTCAAACACTGCAACCTTCTGGTCTTTCTTCTTATCCAGACCATAGGCAAGCGAAGCCGCAGTTGGCTCATTTATTATCCTCAACACCTCAAGACCGGCAATCTTACCCGCATCTTTGGTCGCCTGCCTTTGACTGTCATTGAAGTAGGCGGGAACTGTGATTACCGCCTGTGTCACCTTCTCCCCCAGATAATCCTCTGCTGTCTCTTTCATCTTCTGAAGAATCATCGCTGATATCTCTGGTGGTGAGTATTCCTTACCGCCAACCTTTACTCTAACATCGCCCTTTTCCCCTCTAACAACCTTATATGATACAATCTTTTTTTCTTCCTCCACCTCATCGTAGCGTCTACCCATGAACCGCTTTATTGAATATACAGTATTTTCGGGATTGGTTATTGCCTGCCTCTTGGCAACCTCACCAACCACATGCTTCCCATCCTTCAGGAAGGCAACCACACTCGGTGTGGTGCGGTTGCCCTCGGAGTTCGGAATAACCTTAGGTTCTCCGCCCTCCATCACCGCTACACATGAATTTGTTGTTCCCAGATCTATTCCAATTACCTTAGCCATAATCCATCTTACCTTCCTTTATATATTTCAATTTATAATACATAAATAATTACTGGAGGGCGAATTTACATCCGCCCCCCAAACACTATACAAAACTACTTCTTCTTTTCTTGAGAGCCCGAACTCTTTACCTTGACTTCAATCTCCTTCGGCTTACCCTTCTCTGATTTGGGTATTGTGATATTTAGTATGCCATCTTTGAACTCTGCTTCAACCTTATCAGCATCTATCTCAGCAGGCAGGTCAATATCACGCCTGAAGGAACCGTAAACTCTTTCTACATAGTGATAGTTCTCTTTCTCTTCTTCCTTCTCTTGCTTCTTCTCTCCCTTGATTACCAATGTATTACCAACCAACGAGATATTCATATCCTCCTGGTTGATACCTGGAAGCTCAGCCCTAACTCTGAACTCATCATCGGTCTCAGAGAGGTCAACAGCAGGTGAGAAGAAATCGCTTTCTTCTCTCTCCGCAATTCCCCTTCCAAAGAAGTCATCAAACAACCTGTTCATCTCCCTTTGAATAAGAGTCAGGTCTCTGCTCAACGGTCTCCATCTTATAATAGCCATTTCCATCAACCTCCTTTTTAAATTATATTCCTAAAAAATATACGCAAATACTATGCCAAGTATTTTACAATACACTAATCTTTTACTGAAATACATATTATGTGTCAATCACTTTTATTATGTGTTTATATAGATGATG
>QMNJ01000034.1 GCA_003647715.1 Candidatus Coatesiibacteriota bacterium | reverse complement strand
GTTCTGAAGGATGAGAAGTTGAGGGTGGATGCTCTTATGCAGGCATCAAATGCCGCTGTTCGCTCATCAGTTGAGGGTTCTGAGGGAGCTATTGGCTATATTGGTCTTGGCTATATAACAGGTGATGTTAAGCCAATAAAGATTGATGGAGTAGAACCAACTGAGAAACTTATTCTTAGTGGTGAATACCCGATAGCACGTTCTCTATATCTTTATCTCAAGTCAGATGCCATTAAGGCGGCTAATGATGTGGTTGACTTCGTCCTCAGCAATGAAGGTCAGAAAATAGTGAGAGAGGTTGGATACATCCCCTTAAAATAATCAATACTCTCTCTGCCTTCTACAATAGAGGAGGGGGGTATCAACCTCTCTCCTCTGCTATTATATTATTACAGTATTTTTTGTAAAGTATTTATATTTGCTCTTGGTTAATATTCCTAATCCTAATGTTATTAGTGTATTACATTGTGAAACGAGTGAAAATTAGAAATGAAAAAACCAAGATGATATGTAATTTTGATTTTTTGTTAATATATTTAGGTGAAAATGCAGTTAATTTTATTGTTAAAATAACCACAAGTTATGGTTTTCGCATTCAAAGATGTCAGCAAAAACAGAGGAGAAAAAACAGTCCTTCGTGGTGTATCATTTGAAACCCCCGAGTCAGGAGTATTTATGATAGTCGGTCCAAGCGGTTCAGGGAAGTCAACCCTTCTTAGATTGTTCAATCGCCTTGATGAACCTGATAGGGGGACAATACTGTATCGTGGAAGAGATATAAGGTCCATAAATCCAAGGAGATTGAGAAGAGAAGTTGGAATTGTCTTTCAGACACCTGCACCACTTCCGGGGACGGTGGAGGAGAATATAGGATTTGGTCCTAAACAGTTGGGAAATGATGTTGATGTCGCAGGATTGCTTAGGCAGGTTGGTCTATCTGTGGACTTTGCTGGTGTGATGGCAGATGAACTCTCTGTCGGTGAGGCACAGAGAATGATGATAGCAAGGGCTCTCGCTCTAAGACCATCAGTGCTATTGCTTGATGAACCAACATCTGCCTTGGACCCCGCCAGCGTCCGTGCAATAGAGACACTTGTTCATAATCTGGTGAGGAAGGATGAGATACTTATTGTCTTCGTTTCTCATTTAACGGAGCAGGTTAGACGAATAGGAGGGGAAGGGATTCTTATAGACAGTGGGAGGGTTATATATAGAGATGGAGCGGACAAGCTGGCTGATATGCTTGAGAGAATTGGAGGTTAGATATGCTTGATATTGCACTCTCTTCGGTCTTGATTGCCGTCGCAATAATATTAAGCACAGTTTTACAGATGGGCTTAAGGAAGAGCCTGTTGATTGGAATGGTCAGGTCTTTTGTTCAACTTATAGCAGTTGGATATATCATTCATTTTATATTTCAACTTGAAGGTATTGTTTATCAGATTTTGCTACTTGTAGCAATGTCGGTTGTGGCATCATTTACTGCTCACAGACAGGTTGGTGGAATAAGGGGTGTATTTATTATTACTTGGGTATCAATAATTGCGGGTTCTATTCTAACGCTTGGTTTTCTGATAGCATTTGGAGTGATAGATACGACCCCGAGATATTTTATTCCATTCGGTGGTATGATAATTGGCAATACTATGAATAGTATAATTATTGCGCTTGAACGGCTTATATCCCAGACGAGAGACAGAAGGCACATAGTTGAGTCAGCACTCTCACTTGGAGCAAGTCCAAGAAGGGCGATACACCACCTTTTGAAGTCCGCTGTGAGAGCATCACTCATACCAAGGATAAACATGCTAAAGATAGCCGGTATAATACAGTTACCTGGTGCCTTTATGGGAATGCTCATAGCAGGTGCAAGCCCTATTGAAGCGGCGAAGTTACAGATAATCGTTATGTATATGATAGTTGGATGTGTGTCCATATCAATTATGGTTCTTTCTTTTCTTATGCCAAGATTTCTCTTTAACAAGAATGAACAACTGGTTTTTACCGAAGAGAAAAACATATTAAAACTATAAACGGCAACTGACATTGTTGGGATGGGAAGAAGAGAAGCTTATAATCGCAATCGTCTTAAACCTACTAATGGTCATTGAGTATGTAGGGAATGGGATTGTAACTTACTCCCCATCCTTGATGTGTGATGCCCTTCGCTACACCGCCGACTTCATATCAATTATCGTTGCCATCACTGCTATGGAAGTTCATATGTTGTAAGTTCAGAATGTGATTCATAATCGGGTATGTATTCAGTATCATAATCAATAGTGGTGTCGTTCTTAACCCTGCCTATATGTGGCTTGTTCCACGAGTAGTTATCCATCTCCACGCTTATGTCTCCCCAGGTAGAGAGGTGGAAGGTCATATCGCCATCGGTATATATCTTGAATGCGTCCTCAAAGGTCCCCGCCGGGACGGTTATATCCTCCTGTGACTGAACATAGGCGATTATGGTCAGGTCTATGGTGTCATCCACACCATCGTCGTCTATGTCATCGTCGGGGAAGTAGATGAATGGAACATCGGTCGGGTTCATTCCCTTTTCATCAATGATAGTCAAACTTGAACCCACTACGAATGGGTAGTAATACTCAACCCATGCCTCTGTAAAATAGTGTGTCCAGTTTACATTGCCGTCGGTCACACTCTCATAGCCGTAGATACTCACTGTGTTTATCTCGTTGTCGTGGAAGAAGGTTCGCATAACATCTTCGGGTGCATTTGATTTAGTATCCTCCATTATCTGACAGGTGGTCTCGCCTATTACTCTTTCACCCTTCACCTTGACAGTGCGTGTAAATGTGCCTATTGTATTGTCGGTTACACTATAGACCCAGGTTGAACCCTCCTCATTGGGTATATAACTCTCAAGGTTATCACCATCTTCATCGCAGGAGAATATGGTAAGAACCACCATCAGAACTGAAAATAACAGTAAACCCCTTCTAAAATACATAACATTCCTCCTTAATAGTTATCGTGATGATTATACTGTTTTGAACCACACAGTCAATAAGCATTTGGAAATTGGTGTAATCGGGTTTTAATCCAGATAGTTTATAATTTAAGATATGTGGTAATGCATTTAAGATGTTAAAATAACTGGAATTATCCTGATATGAAGATTCTTATCACAGGTTCCGCCGGTTTTATCGGTTCTCACCTTGCGGAGGCGCTGGTCACCTCAGGGCACGAGATAATTGGCATTGACTCCTTCCTGCCTAATTACGCCAGAGAGGTGAAGGAGGCAAACATCTCCGGTCTGCTTGATAACGACAGATTCACCTTTATGGAGCGCACACTGATTGACCCCTCGTGGCTTGGCGAGATTGATTTTGACATTGTTGTCCACCTTGCAGCGCTTCCGGGGGTCAGGCAGAGCTGGGGAACCAGTTTCTCTGATTATGTGGAGAACAATGTGCTTGCTACCCAGCGCCTGCTGGAGGTGCTAAAAAATAGAACCGGTGTTCGTCTGGTTCATGTTTCGTCGTCATCTGTATATGGCGACAGAGACGAAAGCCCGCTTACGGAGGACTTACCACCTGAGCCAATATCCCCTTATGCTATAACCAAAGAGTCAGCAGAGAGGTTAGTGAAATTGTATTCAAAGCAGTATGGCTTGAGTTCTGTTATTCTCCGCCTGTTCACTGTCTATGGACCCAGGCAGAGACCCGACATGGCAATCTATAGATTCATCAAAGCAGTGAGTAAGGGTGGAGAGGTGGAGATATACGGAAGTGGCAGTATGCACAGGGACTTCACCTTTGTCGTTGATGTGGTCAGAGGGATACTGAGCGCAGTAGAGAGGGATATAAGAGATGAGATTATCAATATCGGTTCGGGCAGGGCAGAGAGTGTAGAACGGGTGGTTTATATGATAGGAGAGATGCTGGGTAAGGAGGTGAAGGTTAGAAGAGTTGGTATGATGCCTGGCGATGTTAAAGGGACGCTTGCCAGTATAGATAAAGCGAGGGGGCTTCTTGATTATCAGCCGGGGGTGGAGATAAGAGAGGGGATTGAGAAGCAGATTATCTGGATGCGTGAGGCGGCTATTATCTGATTTATATTAGAGATGGCTGATGTAAGGGCAATAGTGGTGACCTATGAGAGCGAGGATACAATCAAGGATTGCCTTGATAGTTTAATCTCAGAGAGAGATTATGGCGTTACAACTGAGATAGTGGTTGTAGATAACTCTTCTACCGATGGAACGAGGAAAATAATAGAGGTGCAGTATCCTGATGTTAATCTTATTAAATCAGACAGAAATATCGGTTATGGTTCTGCCTGTAATCTTGGTGCAAGATGGGCAAAGACGGATTATCTTCTGTTTCTGAATCCCGACATAATAATCCACGGAGGCGCCATACAGAGGATGGTCAGGTTCCTTGATAAGAATAGGGATGTGGCGATAGTTGGCGGTTGGTTGGAGGATGAGAGAGGGGTACCGAACTATTCATTCAGGAGGTATCCGACATTAGCACTATCACTTTTTCACCGAGAATCACCATTGAGAGTATTATTGAACAGATTTGGTATATCGGGTGGTTATATCACTCACCTTGAGCCACCTGATAAACCGATTGAGGTTGACTGGGTCCTTGGTGCTGTTCTTATGATAAGGAGGGAGGTCTTTGAGAAATTGGGGGGCTTTGATGAAAGGTTCTTTCTATATCAGGAAGATGTTGACCTCTGCTATCGAGCGAAGAGTGCGGGCTGGGGTGTGTATCACCTGCCGGATGTGAGGATTCTACATTATTTTGAGCACTCCACCAGAAAGAGACCGTATCTTCGGTTGCTAATGAAGCACCGCTCACTGTATAGATTTCTGAAAAAGGCGGACAGATTACCACCACTACATGAGTTGTTGGTTGCACCTTTTTTCTCACTGAACCTTATACTGGGCTTTTCAGCGGAGATGGTGAGGTTTCTGCTGGCTCCTGAGAGTTAATAAGATGACCAATTCATAGTATATAATGACAAATTTTGATAAAATTAAATAATAGGGGTAAGAAATTTGTCCCTTTGCTTTGGAAAGTTGGTTTTAATTTCTTATGGTTGTTATGAATTATATTAAAGATAGTAAAGAGGAAGTTCAATATGGCGGAATATAAGAGAAAGAAGAGCAGGATATTGATTGTGGGTGCAGGTGAGGCGGGTGAGATGATAGCACGTGAGATTCTCGCTCATCCAGAGGAGAGATATATTCTGGTTGGTTTTTTAGACGATGACCCTAAGAAACAGGGGAGGTATATATTTGGTATAAAGGTCCTTGGTAGCATTAACGACCTTCCCGATGTTGTGTCTGATGAGCGTATAGATGAGGTTTTGGTTGCTATACCAACCGCCTCAGGTGAGACCATCAGGAAGATTGCCAATCTCTGCAACAGAGCGGGGGTTGAGTTTAGAATTCTGCCTGGATATTTCAGCATAATCTATGGCGATGCCCATATGACCCAGTTTAAGGAGATTGATGTTGAGGACTTGCTCAGGAGAGAGCCCATAGACCTGGACATAGAATCAATCAGTTCATATATCAAAGGCAAGAGAATTATGATAACCGGTGCGGGTGGAACCATAGGTTCGGAGCTTTGCAGGCAACTGGCGAGTTTCAAACCAAGTTTGCTCATACTTCTGGGGCATGGAGAGAACTCAATCTACAATATTGAACTGGAGATGAAGCTGAGGTCTGATAGTTCAAAGGTGGAGACCGTTATCGGCGACATACAGGATTCCATGAGGATGGACGATGTCATAAAGAGAACCAAACCCAACATTGTGTTTCACACTGCTGCTCACAAGCATGTAGAGCTGATGGAGAAGAACCCTCTTGAGGCGGTCAAGAACAATGTGATAGGGACTATGAACCTTATTGAGGCGTCAAAGAAGTATGGTGTTGAGAAGTTCATACTCATATCTACTGATAAGGCGGTCAATCCAATCTGTATGATGGGTGCGACTAAGAAGGTGGCGGAGTATCTGGTGCAGATAGCCAATAAGAACTCAAAGACCGATTTTATCACTGTAAGGTTTGGCAATGTTCTCGGCTCCAGGGGTAGCGTGGTGGAGATGTTTAAGAAGCAGATAGAGGTTGGCGGACCCATCACCATCACTCACCCCGATATGGAGAGATACTTCATGACTATCTCAGAGGCGGTTCAACTGGTTATACAGGCGACTGCCATTGGTTCCGCAGGCGATATCCTGGTTCTGGATGTCGGCGAACCCATAAAAATTGTTGACCTGGCGAAGGACCTCATATCCCTCTACGGTAGAAATCCAAAATCAATAAAAATTGATTACATAGGCATCAGGAAGAGGGAGAAACTGTGCGAGGAACTGTTCAGTCAGGATGAGGAGATAAAGCCAACCAGAATACCCGAGATAAGGATTGCGGTTCCACCCAAAATAGATGAAACGTATTTGATTGAGAGAATTAATAGATTGGTGGAGAAGAGCATTAGTATGGATTATGAAGGCGTGATTGAGGAGGTAAAAGCACTCATACCCACCTACAAGAGGTAGTATTCTCTTTTCTATGAGATTATCATTTGATGAGGTAGATTTAGATTCAAAAGAGTTAGAGAAGTTCCTGTCAGATGTTGAGGCAGATAATATCTTCCATACTATCCAATGGTTCAGGGTTATTTCAGAATCGGGAGATGGGGAATTAAAGATGGTGCTGGCTTCAAGGGATGGTAATCGGGTTGTCCTTCTGCCTCTGTTCTATAGAAGGGTTGGACCCATAATGTGGCTTGAGAGAGCGCCCTCCACGCCTTATCTGTTCCCCTTGATGGTTGAAAGAGAGGGTGGCAGACAATCAAGCAGGTCTTCATATATCAAACAGGTCTTTACCGAGGTCGCACGCTACATAGAGAGCAGGTTTCATACCGCTGAGCTCTTTGACTCTCCGGGTCTTAATGACATGAGACCATTTGTATGGAGGGGATGGCAGACATCAGTTAGATATACTCTTATCTCTAAAATCGGCGAAATCTATGAGATGTGGGAGGGGCTGTCACCCAAGGTGAGGAGTATAATCAGGAAGGGAGAAAGGGATGGACTTATATACAACGAGAAGGGTGAAATTGGAATAGTTGAATGTCTAATAGGCGAGTCATTTAGAAGGCAGGGGAGGAGACCACCGCTATCAAAGGGTTTCTTTCGGTCTTTTAAGAGATTTATAATTGGTGCCGGTCTGGGCTCATCACCGGTAGTGACGAACAGAGGTGGCGAGCCCCAGGCGGGTGCTCTTGTAGCGACTTATGGTGGGACATCATATTATATATCAGCGGGGCTTTCAGAGGACGCACACCCATCTGCTGGGTCTTGTCTTCTGTGGAATATAATGAGGGGATTATCTGGAAGCGTTGAGTATCTGGACCTATGCGGGGCAAATATCAAGTCAATCGCACACTTCAAGGAGTCATTTGAGGGAGAACTTGTCCCCTTCTATGCTCTTTACTATCAGAAGAGCAGAATGCACAACAATATCGTGAACATACTCAAGAGGTTATACTTCCCCCTATAAAATGATAAACATTTACTACCTTTCTAACAAAGACAGGCATTCTGCAAGAGTTATTATCAATGCTCTCGGTCTTTCAATAGATGAGATTAAGCCCAATAATGAGCGTGTAGTAATTGCTCTGGCGAGGGAGGGTGAGTGTCCAGAAACACAGAACCCTGTGGTGTATGTCAGGAGAGAAGAGGATATTATATCGCAGATATCGGAGATTGTTTCTGAGGTAGTTGAAAATAACATGGTTGACATTTCTCACATTAACAAGTTAGATAATTTTAGGTGGGTGTCTGATGTTGACTTTCTATCAGTGGTCTCATATCTTGCGATGAGAGAAGAGGAGTATCTTCCTACAAATTTAGACATACACGGGAGATTTAATCACCGCTACTCCATTCTCTCAAAGCTTAACATTCTTGAAAGACCATTGCTCAATTACATCATTGAGTTCGTAAGAAGGGCATTTGACAGAATTCTGAGTCATTGTGGTCTGGTGATGCCCTATGTTGAGAGATGGCCCGGTTCGGCGCCATTTGCGATAAGCATTACCCTTGATATTGACCACATCAGGAAGATTCCA
This sequence comes from Candidatus Coatesiibacteriota bacterium, assembly GCA_003647715.1. Lineage (GTDB taxonomy): Bacteria > RBG-13-66-14 > B26-G2 > B26-G2 > B26-G2 > B26-G2. The sequence goes on along the minus strand of QMNJ01000034.1, from coordinate 3,545 downwards.
CTGCCCCTATCTATTCTCAACCCTCTCTCATCACTCAAAAGGTTAAGGTTGAAGGATGTATGGAAACATTCAAGGGATGCTGTGAGGGCGATATCGTCTTCCAATAAGGTGTGTATGGATGTTGACCGTGTTATGGAAAGCATTGGAGGTGAAGCGACAATCTTTGTAGGTGGAAAAAGGAGGCACCCCCTTGACCCTGAGGTTGATGCCTTTGATGAGAGGGCGAAATATCTTATCAGGGCTTTCAGGGATGGATGCGTTGAATTGGCACTGCACGGGAGTTATGCCTCAATACTTTCAGGCGAGAATCTCAGTGAGGAGAGGGCTCATCTGGAGGATGCTCTGGGCAGAGCAGTTGATGGGGTAAGAATGCATTATCTGAGAGTTGTCCTCCCTCAGACGATTGAGAATATGGATAAGGAGGGTTTTATCTATGATTCATCAATAGGTTATTCAGACGCTACCGGTTTCAGGTCCGGTCTGGCGCTACCATATAAACCACTGTATGGAGGAAATATCATTGAGCTTCCACCATCAATTATGGATACCACTCTATTCTTCAAGATGAATATCGGTTATGATGATGCCCTTTCTAAGGCAGTGTCAATCCTTGATGAGGTTGAGGGGGTGTCGGGCTATATCTCCTCTATCTCCCACTATAAATATATGGTCTTTGATGAGTATGAATTGATAAGGAGATTTATTGTCTGCATAAGGGAAGAGATAGAGAGAAGGGGTGGTCTGATTATGAACTGCAGGAGTGTATGCAGGTGGTGGCTCGCCAGGAGTAGTTCAAGGTTTAAGGTGTTTGCAAGTGGTAATGCCTTGAAGGTGGAGTTTGAACTTCCACAATTAGTGTTGGATGATGGAAGGGTGGGCTTTCTCGGGCAGAAGGGTGCATTTAAGGTAGAATATGAAGGGAGCAAATTTGATATTATAGAGAGTATTGAGACGAAGCATCTGAAGAGGGGAAGTGGAATATTTCGGTTGGTCAAGTAGATGGTATCTTCACCGCTAAATCTCAGAATTGGTGTTATTGGAACTGCAGAGATGCCCTCGTATCTGGTTGATAACCTCAAGCTCGCTGGTCTCAATGCAGTTCTAATACCCTGGAAGAGATTTTCACTATACAGGTATTTGCCACTGGTGGATGTTGTTGTGTTTATCTTTCCTATAAATAAATTAAGATTGATAAGAACCGCAAAGATGCTCGGGAAGATTACTATTGCAAAGTGGATTGGAAGTGATGTGATGTTCGGGCTTGGGGAGAGGTGGAATGAATTAAAGCAAGTCCTCAGATTTATTGATATTCATATCTCTGATGCTCCCCTTCTTGATAGCGAATTGATGAGTGGAGGCATAAGGTCATTTTTGATACCCATAGTGCCTCCTGACCTGAGAGCCAGACCGATATCACTTCCAGACAATTTCCGATTGCTTACCTACATCATAAAGGGCAAAGAAGAGTTTTATCGTGCAGAGGTGATAGGGGGGGTAGCAAGAAGGTTGAAGGATGTTGAGTTTATAGTAGTTGAGGATGGTATCGTTCCTAATGCATCATCTAATGTTAGGCACATAGGGCTTGTGTCCAGGGAGCGAATGGAGGCAATATATGCTGACACCACCGCCTTCATCCGCCTGCCGACCCACGATGGTATCTCTATGTCTGTTCTGGAGGCACTATCCTATGGTAGATATGTTATAAGGTCCATCCCCTTTCCTGCCTGCATTTATGCTGTTAATGAGGACGAAATTGTAGCATCAATTGATGGGTTAAGGGGCGTGAGGGACTTGAATTATGAGGGCTTGAGGTTTGTGGAGGAGGTGGTCTCGCCGACGAGGTTGGCTGGGGCATGGAGGGCTTTATTCAAGGACCTTTACTCTGCTATTTCTGGGGACGAGGAAGAGGTGTTTGAGTTGAAGAAAGGTATTGATGTGATGTAGATATGATTGCCAGGTTTCTGCCAGGTATTGTAGTAGAGAACCTTCTTAAGGTTCTGGGGGATTGGAAGGGCATCAGGACAGGTGATTACAAGAACAGTGATATTTTCAGTAGCACAGACAGAAAGGTCATATTCGTTAATTCGGGAAGGTCTGCTCTATATCTGGCACTAAAAGGAATAGGTGTGAGAACGGGCGACGAGATAATCATTCCAGCTCTCACCTGTCCGGCTGTGGTTGATGCTATAATCTCTTCGGGGGCTACGCCGGTGGTCTTGCCTGTTGAGACCGGTAGTTTTGGGCTTGACCCGCTAACTCTCGGTGAAGCCATCAATAGTAGAACAAAAGCCATAATCCCGACGGACATATATGGAACCAGATGCAGAATCTCGGATATAGCAGAAATAAATGACGGGCGAGCGGTCATAATTGAGGATTCTGCTCAGGTATCACCAGTGGAGTTAATCTCGTGGAACCATAGACATTCTGATGCTTATATTATGAGTTTGAACTTTGATAAGCACATCACTGTAGGTGGCGGAGGTATTCTTATCTTAAATAGACCTGGTCTGTTTAGTTTGCCTCCAATTGACAGGTCAATATGGCAGGATGTGGATGACCTGTTTGGTGCAGGGCTTCAGCGATTGTTGATGGATAGAGCGGTCTATGACGGTTTTTTACCTATGACGGCGGGTAGGGAGATGGTGTCGGATGGTTTTATCAGTCGGGAGAAAGTATTTAATCTATTGAGGTCATATATTGAAAATAATGGTTATGGTGATGAACAGAGAGATGAACTCTCAAAACTGGCGGATAGGTATAGTGAGCAGAGGTCGGGGTCAAGGTTGGCTAATCTTATCAGAAGGGGCTTGTGGGGTCTTATAAGACCTGTGTTTCCCCCTAAACCAGAGGCATTGGGCAGAGTAAGCGAGATGGGCAATCTGAAGAGAGGATTATTCAATATGTCTATAAAGTATTTTGAAAACGACAGAAAGTTAAGGCAAAGATTGGCTGAAAGATACTATATGGGTCTCAAAGATGTGGAGGGTATATGGGTCCAGAGGTGGCAGGGTGATGTGCTTCTCAGGTTCAGCGTTTCGCTCTCTGATAGGAAGAAGGCAAGGGTTTTGGCTAAGCGTCTTGCTTCCGTGGATGTTGAAGCGGGACCATTCAATTACCCCGCTCCGATTCATAGAATACCAACCTATAGAAATTATATCAGGGTAGTGGGCAAGATGAATGAGACAGAGAGGTTGATTGAGGGTCTTATCAATCTGCCACTGCACTCTCAGGTTTGTGAAGATGAAGTTGATAGAATAGTCGCTGTAGTAAAAGGGGTAGCAACTGAGCGAGGATAGTAACAGGTCTTTCGTAGTTGATGTATCCAAGGTCTTCACCACCAGGGTGCTGGTAAGGTTGCTCTCACTGGGAACCAGTGTAATCATCGCCAGGGTGCTTGGACCGGAAGGGCAGGGAATTGTCTCTCTTACTCTGATGGTGCCATTCGCCCTTGCGGTTATCGGTGAGCTGGGGATAGAGTCCGCCAATGTGTTCTATACATCCAGGGGGAAGATAGACAGAAAATACGCAGTTGGCAACTCAAT
>QMNJ01000033.1 GCA_003647715.1 Candidatus Coatesiibacteriota bacterium | reverse complement strand
GATATATGCTATTCATCTGCGTCCTGGGGTGGTCTGAGAACAATAAACATATCAAACCCTACAAATCCTACAGAGACCAGGTCGGCATTCTGTCCAGAGTTTACCTGCATCCACGGCATTGATAAGTATAACAACTATGTTTACATTGCTGACAGCGGGACACATTCGCTTATGATTGTGGATATATCAGAATAATAAGGCAGATTCCCGTCTTTCAGACAATTACAACTTTTTACACAATAGTGTTGTATGGGCAACAGAGAACGATAGGTCAAAAAGAGCAAGATAGATGAATGTATTAACCATCCCACCGAACAGTGCAAAATAAATCATAAAAACAAAACCCAGAAAGCGGGAGATTATCATCATCAATACTATTCTGATGCCTTTTTCAATATCTGAATAAGCAATAAAATATCCAATAGATAGAATGAAAATAAACAACCCACAAAACTTAACATAGAAAGGATTCTCAGGGCATTTAATATTTAAGAGCGTGCCTGCTTTCTCAGGCAAAAAGAGAATTGGAATAGAGAAGATAAGGTCATATAAACCTCCCAGCAACATTGTGAACCTGAGCCACCTGTATTTAGAATCCACTCCCGAGCTCATCTATCTTATCTAACCTTCTTTTGTGTCTCCCACCCTCAAACTCTGTATTCAGAAACACATCAAGAACCCTAAAAGCCAGCTCCTCCCCCATCAATCTACCACCAAGAACCAGAATATTTGCATCGTTGTGTTTCCTTGCCATCTCACATGAAAACACATCCAGACACCTTGCTGCTCTCACACCCCTGTATCGGTTTGCAGATATACTCATACCAATTCCGGTTCCACATATCAACACACCTCTACCTCCCTCCTTAACCACCTTCACAACACAGGGGACAAAGTCAGGATAATCAACAGAGGCAGTATCAAAGGTTCCACAATCTTTTACCTCATACCCCTTCTTCTCAAGATAGTCAGCAATTGCTTCTTTGAGATTAAATCCTGCATGGTCAGAACCAATTGCGATGAGATTACCACTGGACACCATCATTATCCCCCATCTTCCATCTCACTTTTCCTCGCAATCTTTATTCTCTCTATAATTATGTCTATATACTCCTTTATTATTTCTCTACACAACCTGTATTCATCAATATCCTTGCCATAAGGGTCGTTGATATCCTCTTCAATATCGCTAAGTTCAAGCTCCATATCTCCGCTCTCCACACACCACTTTCTCAGCGAGTGAGCGAAATTAGAGAGGAGGAAGGTCCTATCTAAAAGCTCGTCATCAAAGAATTGCAAGTGTTCTTTATCCATAACCAGAATTAGGTCTGATTTGTAAAGCGTCTCTCTCTTAAATTCATTGACGCAGTGCTCTGAAGCATCTATTCCCACCTCTTTCAATACCTGCATTGTCTGTCTGGATGGTCTTCGATTTGGTGAATTAACATCCACTCCCATTGACTCCACCTCAATATTAATTCCATTTTTACACAAAGAATTCCTAAATAGGTATTCAGCCATAACGCTCCTGCAGGTATTCCCCGAACAAACAAAGACGACCTTCAACTTCTTCTCACCTCACCCAGTATCTCCCTTAACGACTTCTCTGAAACTCTCCCCTCTCTCACTATTTCAAAACAATCACTGGTGAATCTTACAATAGTTGAGGGCAGAGTGCTATAACTACCCCCGGCATCAATAACTAGGTCCACATTGTCACCAAACTCCCTAATCAGTAATTCAGGGTCATTAATGGGTTCAACACCAGTGATATTGGCGCTGGTAGATATTATCGCTGAACCGACTCTTCCTAACACCATCTTGATTAATCTGCTATTTGGAACCCTGAAACACATTGAACCATTATAAGATATCGGCAAACCATAATCACATATGCTTTCCATAATAACGCTAACAGGTCCGGGCCATATCCTCTTTATGAAACTATACTGCCAATCATCAATTATTATCCCCATCCATCTAAGAACTCGGTATGTTGGTATTAACAATACAAAGGGCTTCTTCCCATACCATCCCTTTATCCTTGATATCCTGTCAAGAGTATCCTGATAGAACGGGCTTGCATGAAATCCATAGACAGTATCCGTAGGCATTATGACTATGCCACCATTCATTATCACATTTGCAACTTCATTGATTACTTTTTCATCAGGCGTATCTGGATTTATTTTTACAATTTTTGCCATCTTTGCATTCAGGACCCCCTCAACTCTTCCGAATCTCTCTCAATACCTTTCTCTAGCTCCAATATATACTTCTTTAGACGTTTTCTCAACTTGGTATCCGATAGGGCAAGAATCCTTGCTGATAATACAGCCGCATTTACAGCACCATCATTATCAAAGCCCATAGTAGCAACAGGCACCTTTGATGGCATCTGGCTCATAGAGAGAAGTGAATCCAAACCGTCAAAAGCACCCGACCTTATTGGTATCCCAATAACAGGCAGATGAGTCAGTGATGAGATAACGCCTGGAAGATGGGCTGCCTTACCACAGGCAACCACCACCACACCCTCATCCCCCAGTGATTTCGCTATCCTGTATGTTCGGTTGGGACTTCTATGTGCTGAGGTGAGAATAAGTTCATATTGTATCTCTAACTCATCAAGAGTTGAAAATAGACCCTCAATATTTTTTAAATCGCTCTTGGAACCGATGATTATCTTAACTTTTGCCATATAAAAAAATAACTTTCGTTTATCTACTCACTATGGAACTAACTAAAGATACCTTTCAATTGCTTTATACCCTATATCTTTTCTGAAATAGATACCATCAAAGTGAATATTCTTTATGGCATTATATACCCTCTCCTTCGCCTTAAAAACATCAGTATCAACTGCTGTTATACCCATAACCCTTCCACCTGATGTAACCAGGTCTCCATTATTATATTTTGCACCAGCAATATAGACATATACATCTTTCTGGTTGAGGAGATTTTCAAGCCCTTTTATATCCATCCCTGTTGCGTATTGCCCGGGATAACCACCCGATGCTAATACCACACACATTGCACTTCTCTCATCCCACTCAATCTCTATTTCAGACAACCTACCCTCAACAGTAGCCCTGATAACTTCGTAGAGGTCACTCTTCATAAGCGGTAGTAATGACTGTGTCTCAGGGTCTCCAAACCTCACATTGAATTCCAGAACTCTTGGTCCATCAAAACCTACAACAAGCCCTCCATACAATACACCTCTATATTCAACACCCTCCTCCTTCAATCCTTCAAGAGTTGGTCTGAATATCTTATCTACAACAAAGTCAGTATACTCAGTGGGAAGTATTGGAGCAGGCGCATAAGAACCCATACCACCTGTATTCGGTCCCTCATCTCCATCATAGACACGCTTGTAGTCCTGCGAAGATATCATAGGCACAATGGTCTCACCATCTGTAAAAGCAATCATTGACACTTCCTCTCCACACAGATATTCTTCAATTACAATTTTATCACTGGAACTCCCAAACACCTTCTGCTTAAGATTCGCCTCTACTGCATAGTATGCCTTCTCCTCTTCAATTGCTACTGTTACGCCCTTACCCGCCGCGAGACCATCTGCCTTTATTACCAATGGAGTTCCCCTCTCGTTTATGTATTCAATCGCCTTATCATAATCCGAAAACACCCTGTATTCAGCAGTGGGAACACCCTTTTTGGACATTATCTCCTTAGCAAACACTTTGCTCGCCTCAAGCATCGCCGCTCTCCTTGTGGGACCGAATATTGGCAACCCCCTATCCTGAAAGAGGTCAACTATACCATCAGCAAGTGGCTGTTCAGGTCCAACAATGGTGATGTCAACCCTCTCTTTATCTGCTAGGTCAGCAAGAGCTTCTATATCGTTTGCCTTTATTGGAACACATTCACCCAACCAACTTAATCCAGCATTGCCCGGAGCTGATATTATCTTCTCTACTCTGGGACTCTGTGCAATCTTCCATCCCAGGCAGTGCTCTCTTCCTCCGCTCCCAACAATAAGAACCTTATCTCCCATATCTACAATTTACATCAGAATTTATTCTAACAATCAATACATAATAAATAAATACTCAATGCCTGAAGTGCCTTATACCCGTAAAGACCATAGAGGCACCAAACCTGTCAATCTCCCTTATCACCTGCTCATCCTTCACTGAACCTCCGGGCTGAATTATCGCTCTCACCCCCGACTCAATTGCAAGTAGTGGCGCGTCAGGCATTGGGAAGAATCCGTCCGAGGCAAGAACCGCCCCATCGCAACCCCCATGGAATTTATCCGCCGCCTCAATGGCTAACTTAACCGAATTTACTCTGTTAGGTTGTCCTGCTCCCACACCTATTATCATCTTATCCCTTACTATCACCACTCCGTTTGACTTCACATACTTGACTACCGTAAAGGCGAATATCATATCTTCCATCTCTCTACCTGTAGGTCCACGCTTCGTTACCACCTGAACTCTATTCTTCAGCTCTTGCGTCCTGTCCTGGTCCATGACCATAAGCCCCCCCTTCAACCATCTGGTCTCAAGTTCGTCACTCTCCTCTATCTTACTCGCCTCATAGATAATCAATCTCTCTCCCCACCCCTTCCTCTGCCTCATAACTCCAACCGCTTCCTCTGTTATTTTTGGAGCAACAACGACCTCCAGAAAACCCTTGGGACCTACAATATCCCGTGCAGTATTTGCATATATCGTCCTATTTAAAGCAACAATCCCACCAAAAGCAGACACGGGGTCACCAGCCCTCGCCTTTGCTATTGCATCTGATATATCATCAGATATAGCACAACCACAGGGATTCATATGCTTTATCACAGCAGAGGTCGGCTCATTAAATTCCATCACCAGATTATAAGCCGCCTCCATATCCATCATATTATTCAATGATATCTCTTTTCCCGACAATTGCCTTCCACCCGCAATGGGACCAGAAACCGCCATCACCGGGGTATACAAACCAGCCCTCTGATGTGGATTCTCACCATATCTTAAGTCCTTCTTCTTAGTATATGCCTGGTAGAAGACATCAGGAAGTGCCTTTGGCAGTTCAAGACGCGAGAAATAGTGCGCAATCAATGAATCATACCTGGAGGTGAGAGCAAATGCCTTCTGAGCCAATCGCCTCCTAACAGGATAGCCATCCACACCGCTCTTCAATGAATCTATTATCAAACTATAATCATCAGGCGAAGTTGCCACATAGCATCTGTGGTGCGCCTTTGCACCCGCCCTTATCAATGCGACACCACCTATATCTACCTCCTCCATCGCATCCTCCACATCCATCATACAGCCAAGAACTTTCTCCTCAAATGGATACAGATTAACCGCCACTACCTCAAAAGGGGCAAGACCGACCTCTTCAAGCTCTTTCATATCTTCAGGTTCATCCCTGGCGAGAATGGATGCGAATATGTTTGGATGCAGTGTCTTCACTCTGCCACCCATCAACATAGAGAACCCTGTAATCTCCTTCAACTCATATACCTTAATGCCATTTTCTCTCAAATACCTTGCTGTTCCTACTGAAGCGAATACATCAAACCCTATCTCCTTCAATTGCTTCGCGAACTCTAATACCCCACTCTTATCAGTTACAGATATAAGTGCTCTCCTATTCATAGTCCTCCCAACCTTCTATTATAACCCTCCTCCCTTCTATCGACAACCGACCTTCAGAGAATAATCTAACCGACATAGGATATATCCTGTGCTCTTCCCTCAATACTCTTTCAGCAAGGGTCTCAGGGGTGTCATCCTGTCTAACCGGAACACATGCCTGCAGTATTATCGGACCCGCATCAACATCCGCCGTGACAAAATGAACTGTGCAACCAGTGTATCTACATCCATACTCAAGAACTCTCTCGTGAACATTCAAGCCCCTGAAGGAGGGAAGAAGAGAGGGATGAATATTTATAATCCTTCCCTCATACTCCCTCAGAATACCGTGTGAGATAATCCTCATAAAACCCGCAAGACAGACAAGCCCTACATCCCTATCTTTCAATTCCTTAACGAACATATCTTCTTCCTCGGGAGTAAGTTTTGCTCCATTTGATTTAACTGGTATGTAGATGGCTTCAACACCCAGTGCATTTGCCTTATCTAGTGCGGGAGCATCCGGGTTGTCTGATAAAACCACTATCTTATCAACCCCAAGGCGACCTTCTCTGTTTGCCTCTATAATCGCCTGCATATTGCTTCCGCGACCAGAAACCAGTATACCAACATTCAAAACCAATTCTACCTATACCTCCATCATACAATCTCTACTTTTTTATCTCCCTCTACCACCTCTCCAATTATACAGAAATCAACACCTTCAATATCAATAGTTCTCCTTCCATCTATGATTATTACCATACCAATTCCCATATTAAAAGTATAAAACATCTCCCTATCCGACACATTGCCCGCTCTCTGAATCTCTAAGAATACCTCAGGAACTCTCCATCTATCCCGATATATCCTTACTGAGACGCCCTCCGGAAGAACCCTTGGTATATTACCGTAGAAACCGCCGCCTGTAATATTCACCACACCCTTCACATCTACCCCCGACTTCTTCACCTCTCTTAATGCATCTACATAGATAATGGTCGGCTCTATCACGCATTCAATAAATGTCTTTTCATCTGATAGTGTCTTATCCGCTTCTAATAGTCCATCATCAAGCAACCTGCGGATTAGTGAGAAGCCATTTGAATGGAGACCAGACGATGTAAGACCCAGAACCAAATTGCCCGGTGCTATCTTTTCTCCAGTTATTATCTCCTCCTCCTCCACGACACCAACCGCAAAACCCGCAAGGTCATACTCTCCCTTTTGATACATACCAGGCATTTGGGCTGTCTCACCCCCGACAAGAGAACAGCCAGCCATCTTACAACCATCCACAACCCCAGAGATAATTTCACGATAGACCTTCTCATTGAGCGATTCAGTAGCAATATAATCAAGAAAGACCAAAGGGTCAGCACCCACACATAGAAGGTCATTCACATTCATCGCTACCAAATCTACCCCCACATTAAAGTTGTAGCCATACTCCACCGCCAGTTTCACCTTGGTCCCCACACCATCAGTAGTTACAGCGAGAACCGGCTTCCTATAACTGGATGGCACCTTGAACAGTGCAGAAAATCCACCAACTCCAGACATCACCCATGGCTTTAGGGTTGAATTTATATTTGCCAACAGTCCAGATATCAACCTGTCTGCTCTGTCTTGGTCAACTCCCGAGCCCTTATAATCTATTCCCATATACTAAAATAAGCGAATTCTGGAGATAACCTTCTCCAGTGCTTCCTTTCCCGCCTCCTCCGGTATCGGCACTGGGTAATCACCAGTAAAACAAGCAATGCAGTGCTTGCCCCTTTTGGTTCCCACCGCTTTCATAAGACCATCCAGTGAGAGATATCTCAGCGAGTCCGCACCTATGAAACTCTCTATCTCCTCCACACTACTTGATGACGCAGCTAATTCCTTACGCGTTGGAGTGTCAATACCATAAAAGCAGGAATGAGTTATGGGGGGGCTAGATACTCTCAGATGAACCTCATCTGCGCCCATTCTCCTCAGCATATTTATAATCTTACTACTAGTGGTCCCCCTCACAATTGAATCGTCCACCACTACTACTCTCTTCCCGTCCAATAGATTTCTCACCGCATTATACTTTATTCTGGCGTCAAAGTCCCTTGTCTTCTGCTCCGGCTCAATAAATGTCCTGCCAATATAGTGGCTTCGGATTAAACCGAACTCAAATGGAATCCCCGACTCCTCTGCATATCCCAGGGCGGCACAGTTGGAAGAGTCGGGAACCGGTATTACTATATCCGCATCAACAGGGCTCTCTTCCGCCAGAATCCTACCCATCTTCTTTCTGGTCTGATAAACACTTTTTCCCTCAAGACAGCTATCAGGTCTTGAAAAATATATATATTCAAATATGCACAGATTATTAGATACACTTTTATGTATCATCATTGACTCAATGCCGTCTTTGGAGATTACAACCATCTCACCCGGTTTGATATCCCTTATATATTCAGCCCCTACCATATCAAAGGCACAGGTCTCAGATGCAACCACGAACACCCCATCCATCCTCCCAAGACATAGGGGTCTGAAACCACAGGGGTCCCTTGCTGTAATTAACCTGTCCTCATCCAGATAGACCAGTGAATATGCTCCCTCAAGCTTTCTAAGAGCAGTGAGTATCGCCTCTACCCTGTCTCTATCTTTGCTCCTGGAGATGAGATGGAGTATTATCTCACTATCAGAGGTGGTGTGAAATATAGCCCCGCCCGACTCCAGTTCTCGTCTCAGAGAATATGCATTGACAATATTGCCATTATGTGCGACAGCAAGTGAGCCATCTAAGAGGTCAACCTTAATCGGCTGAGCATTATAGATATTACTGGTCCCAGTGGTAGAATACCTCACATGACCAATTGCCCTTGAACCCTTTAGCTTTCTGAGGTTCTCCTCATTGAACACAAACCGAACCTCACCCATACCTTTGTAATGATACAGGATAGAACCATCGCTTGAGACAATACCCGCACTCTCTTGACCCCGGTGCTGTAAAGCATATAACCCCATATATGTAATCACCGATGCTTCTGAATGCCCATAGATACCGAATATGCCGCAATCACCCATTCCCTATTCCCCCACTTCCAATATCCTGTGATATACAATTTCGCAAAAGAAGCCCATCAAAAGCAAACTCAAGAAAGAGAGAACTACGAGATTAAATGTAAATACACCAGGAACCATAATCACTGTTCTTGAAAACATTATGAATGGAAAAACTAACCCAACCCAGGAAATCATACCCAGTAATGCCCCCCTGAATGGATAAACACCAGGTAGAGACCTTTGAACCACTATATACAATAATGCAAACCCAACACCAGCAACAAAAGAGACAACAGTTGCAAGAACAACATCTGGGTCTGTTTTCCAGAAAATAGAGCCACCCATATATGTTATAAAATTATTTGAAAAATACCAAGTAATACTCATCAATATGGCATTTATCATACCTGCAAAACTTCCACATATAAGCCAATTTACTATATCACTAAATCTTCTCAGAAAAACACCTCAACTATACACAACTCTCAATAATCTTTCATAAATCACTCTATAGCCCTCAATCAAATCACCCTTATCAAACCTGAACCTGTCTTTATCAAGAGTATTATCGGTCTCCCTATCCCACAATCGGCATGTATCCGGAGTAATCTCATCACCAAGAATAACACAACCATCCCTTGCCCTACCATATTCTAACTTGAAGTCCACCAGTTTCATACTTGCTTTATTGAATACCTCCACCAATGCATCATTGACCTTGAGCGCCTCCACTTCAAGTTCATCAAGCGTATCATCATCAGCAATACCGAGTGCCTTAATGTGGTATCTGTTCACAATAGGGTCGTGGAGCTCGTCTGCCTTCAGGTAAAACTCAACTATGGGGGGTGATATCGCCTTTCCCATCTCAAACCCAAGACGCTTGACCAAACTACCCGCAGCAATATTCCTTACTACCACCTCTACAGGTATCATCTTGAGCTCTAATACAAGATGGGATTTATCATCATAATCATCAACATAATGGTTCTCAAGCCCCCTTCTCTTCAACTCCCTGAATAATAACGCAGATATTCTGGCATTGAGGTAGCCCTTGCCCTCTATCACCGCAAACTTCTCCCCATCAAATGCGGTTGCGTGGTCCTTGAACTCCTGGATTAATACACCATCTCTATCAGTCCTGTAATATATCTTCGCCTTACCCTCATATATCTTCTCCAATTTCTTTACCTCCACAACCAACTCCTTCATACCACATATAATTTAACAATCATCCTATATACCCAATCTTTCATAAATATCATCAACCCAGCGAATATACCAACTGATATCAAACACCTCCTCAACCTCATCTTCTGTCAGGTGAGACATTATCTTGCCGTCTGACAGCACCTCCTCCTTTAGTTCTCTGCCAACATCCATTGCCCTGAAAGAAACCAACTGAACGAGATTATGCGCCTCCCCCCTTGGAACACCCTTCATCACCAGTTTATGAAGCAGTCCACCGCTGAATACCGCACCTTTAGTGATAAGAATATTCTCCTCCATTCTTTTCTCATCTACAGTAATGTTCTCTAGAATATAAGCCATCCTACCAAGCATATACTCAAGAAGAGTAGTGGAGTCGGGAAGTATCACCCGCTCCACCGAGGAGTGGCTTATATCCCGCTCATGCCACAGGGCAATATTCTCAAATGAAGCAAGCACATAAGACCTGAGCAAGCGAGCAAGACCGCATACCCTCTCGCATAGAACAGGATTCTTCTTGTGCGGCATCGCACTAGAGCCCTTCTGAGACCTATAAAACGGCTCAAACACCTCACCCACCTCGGTTCTCTGGAGAAGCCGTATCTCTACCGCTATCTTCTCAAGAGTCGCACCTGTAATTGCCATTGATGTCATAAGTTCTGCAAATCTTTCCCGTGATACAACCTGGCTTGATATCGGTGCGGGTTTCAAACCAAGATAAGAGCAGGCAAGTCCCTCCAGTTTCGGTGAGATATGAGCATAATTTCCTACCGCACCCGAAATCTTACCGTATGAGATGCCATCAGTGGCTCTCCTCAATCTATCATAATCACACTTCATATCATTATAAAACAATGCCATCTTCAACCCGAAACTGGTTGGCTCTGCGTGAATCCCGTGTGTCCTGCCCATAACAACTGTCTTCTTATACTTTATTGCCAGTTTTCTCAACGCACCAAGAACACCCTCACATGCCGATAACACCAAATCCATCGCTTCTTTCAATTGCAGTGCCAGTGCGGTATCCATAATGTCGGATGATGTTAGACCAAAATGGAAATATCTGGAGAGCTCACCTATGTGTTCTTCTACATTCTGGATAAAGGCGACTACCTCGTGATTGACACTCTTCTCTATCTCATCAATTCTCTCAACCTCAAAGTTTGCTCTCTTCTTAATCTCGTCATAGATGCCCACATCCACAACTCCAAGTTCACACCATGCCCTTATAACCGCTAGTTCAACCTCCAGCCAGTGAGAATACCTTGACTGACGGGACCAGACCTCCTTCATTCTATCACTGGTGTATCTTTCTATCATCTACCCGCCTCTCCCTCAGGGGGGCTTCCCAATCTTATCTTACCCGTCATCTTCTTTCCCGCCCTCCTAATCGTAAGTTCAACCTCATCTCCCGCTCTATGAGAAAAGACAACTCTGTCAAACTCCTCGGTCTTATGCACTTTCTTACCATCAAATGAAACGATAACATCCCCACTTCTGAGACCGGCATTATATGCAGGGCTATCAACCACAACCTCTGCAATGAGCAGTCCACCTTCATTCTTAAACTCCATGACATAGGCAATTGACTCTGTTACCGGTATAAGATATACCCCAAGCCATGACTTCCTCTTATCATGATTCTCAATGATATATCTTGCTACCTTTCTGGCTGTATTTATTGGCACCGCAAATCCAATCCCCAGCGACCCCCCACTGGTAGTTATTATCGCTGTGTTTATCCCTATAACCTCACCATTGGCATTTACCAGAGGACCACCCGAATTGCCCGGATTGATAGCAGCATCTGTTTGAATAAGGTTCTCACTTATTCTTATGGTATTATCCACCCTTCTCATCGTCCTTCCTTTAGCGCTTATCACCCCCACCGTAACCGATGGCTGGGGACTGCCCACCGCCTCGGCAAAAGGATGACCTATAGCAATACTCCACTCTCCTACTATTACACTGTCAGAGTTACCAAGCCGGGCGGGAGGTAGATTGTCCTTATTCACCTTCAGAACCGCCACATCCGCATAGTAGTCAGAGCCAATAAATTCAGCAGGGATTTCACTACCATCAGAGAACTGAACCTTGACTGAATCCACCCCGTGGACTACATGCTCTGCGGTAAGAATATAACCATCATCTGAAATAATAAAGCCAGAACCAAGTCCGGGAACCTCCTGTTTATACTCCTTCAGGGGTGGGCTCCAGTAGAACTCCCTGAAGAAGTCGCTGAAGAAATCACTAAAGGGGTCAAAGACCTTTCGCCTGACTGTCTTTACTGTCTTAACCGTCACCACAGATTTACCAACCTCTTCTGCGGCAACTACTATGGCATTCTGCCTTGATAGCGTTATATCAGATGTTGTCTCTGCTGTTCCATCATTAGGAGGGGCATGCATAAGGGCTTCGGGTGTCTTCTCTGACTGGTCACAACCAGCAATATTTATGACTGAAAATATCAGAACGGCTGTTATTAGCAATCTGTTCATATCTCTCATATCAATGAAAATAGAATGCTCTATTATAAGT
>QMNJ01000032.1 GCA_003647715.1 Candidatus Coatesiibacteriota bacterium | reverse complement strand
TTTTTGAAAGATTTAAGACAATCTGTGAAAGAGGAATTATTGAAAAGATGATACATACTTTATGGAATTTCCTTAAGAACTAGAGGGAATACATGCTCCCTCGGCAGTTTTTGACCGCATTATTTCCCTCTTTCGCGAACAGTATATTTATATGGTAAATTACTTTTTGTAAAGATATTTTTATGTTGTTAATGCAATAGTTTTCTCTACCTCTCGGGCAGTATTCCCCTCGGCTTGAAGATGACCATAATCACCATTATCAGACCGAATATCAGGTAGCGGTATTCACTCATAAAGCGCAGGACCTCTGGAAATGCAGCCAGGATACTGGCACCGATAATCACACCGGGTATAGACCCAATTCCACCTATGACAACCATACATAATACAATAGCACTCTCAAAGAATGTGAAACTGTTGGGGCTTACGAACATATTGAAACTTGCGAAGAACGCCCCCGCCGCACCACCATAAGCGGCGCCCACCGCATAAGCCAGCGTCTTGTTCCACGACAGGTTCACCCCCATGGTCTGTGCCGCTGTCTCATCCTCCCTTATGGCGACCCACGCTCTCCCAAGGCGGGAGTTTCTCAGGTTTGTTATGGTCAACACGGTGAGACCCAGCAATACCAATATCAGGTAGTAGTAGAGACGGTAGCCCCACTGGGCGGAGAAACCAAAACTGAAGCCAAAGACCGATGGTGGGGTGATGTCCCTTATGCCCATTGGACCGCCGGTCAGACCCACCCAGTTGGCGAAGGTCATTCGGGCAATCTCACCAAAACCCAGGGTAACAATCGCAAGGTAATCACCCGAGAGGCGCAGGGTAGGCAGACCACGCAGGACACCGAAGATGGCGGCGACTACTATGGAGGCGAGGAGGCATAACCACCACGAGAGGTGGAAGTGGGTGGTGAGGAGGGCGGTAGTATAGGCGCCGATGCCGAAGAATGCGATGTAGCCGAGGTCAAGCATACCAGTAAATCCGATTATGACATTAAGACCTAATGCGAGCATAATGTATATGCCAACTGTTATAAGCACCCTTAACCAATACTGGTCTTGCGATGTCCAAGGCATTATCGCAAGTAATATGATAATCAGTATCGGCAGGTATTTAGCCCTTGAGAAAAGTATGGATACAATGGCGAGGGCGAATATCACAAGGGCGTAGGGTATGGGCATACCCACCAAGGTGAGGAATATGGTGATACCGATAAGGCAGGCGACCCATATTCCCCAGAACAGTGGTCTTTTCCTCAGCTGGTCAAGTCGTCTTATTAGAAAGCCCGGCATATTACCAATCAACTTTTACCGTTATTGTGGTATCTCATATCTTCAATAATTTTTTCTAATATAAGCATCCTGCCCGCCTTTTTTATCAACTTTGTGTAAGGTTTTGACTAACTCTATAAGCATATCTAAATGCCTCGTATCATCAGGAAGATTCCGCTTCAGGGTGAATAACATTGCATCATTGAAGAATCTTATTCTTTCTTTTAGGTCATAAGGTGACCTTATAAGTGTTTTTATCTCTCCGAGTGAATGCATCTTCTTATAAAACACCCTCAAATCGTCGTCACTATAAGATTTCTTCTGTTCAGTCACTTTTATCCTTTCTAACCTTAGAGACCATCAATCAACGAACCTGTATTTTATTATTGCCCACAGGGCGGGGATTGCATCAGTCCACCTTATCTTCTTGCCCTCCTCATAACCCCTGCCATGGTAGGTTATAGGCATCTCATAAACGATATGTTTGTTCTTGAACAACTTTGCGGTAATCTCTGGTTCTATGTCAAAACCATTTGACTTCAGATTGAATGACTTGAGTATATCTGCTCTCACCGCCTTGAAGCAGGTCTCTATATCGGTGAGTGTGGTATTGAACAGTATATCGGTAACGAAGGTGAGGAGGAGATTTCCAAGCATGTGCCATATCATAAAGGCACGGTGGACACCGTAGAAACGGGAGCCATACACCGCATCCGCCCAGCCATCAACTATTGGGGAGATAAGTTTCGGGTATTCTTCAGGACAGTATTCCAGGTCAGCATCCTGTATTATGATGATGTCGCCGGTGGCAATCTCAATGCCGGCTCTTACTGCAGAGCCCTTGCCCATATTCCTCGGTTGGAGGTGGGTGGTGATGCGCTTATTCTTAGCCAGTTGTATTGCTCTCTCTCTGGAACCATCTGTTGAGCCGTCGTCAACGATGATGAGTTCCAGGTCCAGAGGCACACTCATTATCCTCTCCACAATAATATCAAGGGTATCTATCTCGTTATAAAGTGGCATTATTACTGAAAGTTTCATAATTTGTTCTTTTAAGTGCTTCTCGGTGTCCTCTCTCCCAACAGACCCGATGGTTTGTATATCAGGACTATGATGAGTATGGCGAAGGCAATAGCATCCATCCAGAGGGATGATATGTAGGCACCGCACAATCCCTCAGAGACACCCAGGAGTATTCCACCCAGAAATGCGCCGGTGACATTGCCTATACCACCGAGAACTGCGGCGGTAAATGCCTTCAGACCTGCCATATAGCCCATCATTGGATAGACCTGATTGTAATAGAGTGCAACGAGGATTCCAGCAACACCACCAAGTGCGCTACCAATAGCGAAGGTGAAGGCGATGGTTCGGTTGACATCTACACCCATCAAGCGCGTAGCAGTCAAGTCCTGAGCGCATGCCCTCATCGCTCTGCCCACTTTGGTATATTTGATGACAAGGGAGAGCAGTATCATAAGCGTAACTGCGACTATTAGCATTATAATTTGTATCATTGTTATAGTTGCCTCACCTATTAAGGGAAGTGATAGTGTCTGCTTTATGTTTAGCAGTGTTATCTCTTTATGTGGTGGGATGAACGGTTGCCTTCTGGCACCCCATATCTTCATAGCGAGGTTCTGCAAGAACAGTGATACCCCTATGGCACTTATCAGTGCTATAAGTCGCGGGGAACCCCTCAAGGGGCGATAGGCGACCCTCTCTATGGTCACCCCCAAAAGCGAGGCGAAGATGATGGCGATGAGGATGGCGGCGATGAGGGGAAGCCCTGCTATGCTATACAGGGTGAGTGCGATGAAGGCGGTCATCATATATACCTCGCCGTGGGCGAAGTTTATCAGCTCTATGATGCCATAGACCATAGTATAGCCAACGGCAATCAGCGCATACACAACGCCTATAGTAAGTCCATTTACTAACTGCTGAAATAATATTGAACTACCTTCCATCTTTAATTCAACGATATTCTAAATTATCTCATGGGTGCCCTAAACACCTTTGTTGTTAATAGTTCAATGAGGAAGCCATAGACGATACCTGCAATGGATAACATCAGGAATCCATTGATGGAGATGGGTTTGGCAAACAGTGGATAGATGGAAAGCCCCAGAGTGATTATGAAACCAACTATTACACCATGTAGCATATACTGTATTCTCCACCTGCTTATACCTATGGCGAAGCCAATGAGTGCACGATTCATAATTATGCCTGCCCACATCTCTCTGGTCATATCATAACCTGAGTTCTTGCTTCCCCAGGCGCAGAATATACCAAATAATACACCTAATAGTGTAGCCCAGAATACCCTCTTAAACATTTTATATCCTCCCTTCTCACAAGATATATAAGGTTTATATATGTCACTTCCTGCTCTCAATAATCTTTATCAGTTCACTGCATTGCTCATTACCCAGCTCTGCCCCCTCTTTTAATACCTCAAGTGCCTTATCAGTTCTTCCGAGTATGTCAAGAATTCTGCCGGTGTTGAAATATCCCGCTGGGTTGTTGGGTCTCAACTCTATCGCCTTCTCAAAGTCCTTCAGTGCATCCTCATACCGTTTGAGATAGGTTAATATAACGCCACGGTTAAGATATGCCTGGAAGTATTGTGGGTCTTTATTAAGTGCCAGATTCACCATTTCCAGCGCGGTATCATAGTCACGAATGCGCATATAGTAATAAGACAGGTTGTTATAGGCGAGCGGATTCTCAGGGTCTAACTCAGTCGCCTTATTGAAACATATCTTAGCATCCTCCAGGTTATCAAGGTGGATATTGGAGTTGCCGAGATTTATCCAGTATATAGCATTGTTTGGGTTGAGTTCAGTTGCTCTTTTATAGTCCCTTGACGCCTCCTCATACCAACCCAGATATTCAAACAGAAATCCACGAGTGTTATAGACCTCGCCCTCGTCAGGGAATTTCGCTATCGCTTTATCCAGCAGGTCTAGCGCTTCCTGTGTCTTTCCAGCGTATTTTAATGCAGTTGTGAGGTTTATATAGATACCAATGATGTCGTCTCGCATCTCAAGGGCTTTGTAAAAGGTCTCTACCGCCTCATCAAACCTTCCAAGGCGGTTGTAGCAGACCCCAAGGTTCACATAGAGTGCATAGTTCTTAACACCCTCCTCATCAGCCCGGGTGAGCGCCCTCTCTGCATCCTGATTGAGACCCATCTGGAGGTATATGCTACCTATAAGTAGGAGTTCATCAGGAGTGGGTGATGATGCCTCCGCCTTCTTGATGGTCTCGTATGCGCCCTTTATATCCCCCGATTTTATCTTTTCCTGATATTCTTCAAGGAATGACAATTTTTTTAGCACCCACCTTCTATCTATGGAAACAGGACGATTTTACCCGCCTTCTTGGGGACATCCAGCATCAGCTCAAAGCCCTTTGCGAAGTCATCAAGGGGCATCTTGTGAGTGATTACCGGTGTTATATCAATTCTTCCGGATGATAATATATTTCTCACCTTGGTCCAGGTATCATACATCAACCTGCCATTGATGCCAAAGATTGTGGCTCCCTTAAATACCAGAGCATTATTGTAGTCAATGGTTACCTCACCGGGCAAAACCCCGAAGGCACTCATTCTCCCGCCCTTTCTTAGAACCTTTACCGCATCGGCAACTGCCTTCTCTGCACCAGCCATCTCAAGGACAATGTCTGCCTTCTCACCATTGTTTGCCTCAATGATTGCCTCCGCCACATCCTTGACCTCGGTTATATTGATTGTGGCATCGGCGCCCATCTTCTTCGCTATATCAAGGCAAAAGGGCATCATACCAACGGTGATAATTCTGGTTGCGCCACCAACCCTCGCTACCCCAGTAGCGAAGAGCCCCGTGGGACCATCGCCGAATATTACCACGCTCTGACCGAATACATCGGTCACGGTCGTGCAATAGACCGCATTACCCAGTGGTTCCTGAACGCTTGCAATCTCTGGCGGTATTGACCTGTCGTTCGCCCAGGCGACGCTCTCCGGTATAACAGCATACTCGGCGAAACAGCCATCTCTGTCAACTCCTACAATCTTGAGGTTCTCGCAGATGTGAAACTGACCTGTAAGGCAGGGCTTGCAATGATGACAGGGTATGTGTGTCTCCGCAGAGATGTAGTCACCTACCTTGATGTTCTTTACGCACTTTCCAACCTCTACTACATCACCAGCAAACTCATGCCCTAATATCTGTGGTGGTTTAATCCTACTCTGTGCCCACTCGTTCCACTCATAGATGTGGACATCGGTTCCGCATATTGATGTCGCTTTTATCTTTACCAGGACCTCATCGGACTTGGGCTTTGGTATGGAAACCTCCTCCATAACCGCCCCGAACTCACCATTCTTCTTCACCACTGCTTTCATCTTATCTGCCATAATGTGAAACCTCACTTTTATGAATTGAATATCATTTTGAATAGAGTATAACAAAAATTAGGGTTTTAAGTAATTTAATAAGTTATGGTTAAAAAAATAAAGCCCCCATAATAGGGGGCTTAGAGAAAAAATAGTTATTCACTTATGATGGCTGGTTGAAACTTCTAAGTTGCCGGTCATAATACCCCTCAGCATAATCTCTTACCCAGCCGGTTCCACTGGCAAACCAGAAGGTCTCATCCACATACCCGGCAGATGAAAGGGTTATTTTCAGAGCTGTGAATTCACCTGCTGGAACGGATACATTCTCTTCTGCTAGTACCTCTGCGTGCCATTCTTCATCATTTCCAGGGTTTTCATCATTGTAAGTAATATCCCAGTGCCAGGTATCTCCTACTTTTATAGGGTATTGTAGGATTTCCCACCTATCATCTGTTGTCAGGTCAAAGTACATTGTAACACCATTGTCGGTTGCTTTTATATAGGTGTAAAAGGTTTCTCCCCCAGTTGTCATCTCAAGCACCTGGACCTCACCAGCAGTGGCGTGGTTTTCAGTTCCATTCAGTTTCATTGTGATTGTTTCATCTTCAATTACCTCATCAAATACCCAGGTTGTCTGGTCTGCGTGTGGGAAGTAGTTGGTTGCAACACCTCCGTTTTCCTCTTCGCAATCAGACGATAACAGTATAAAACTGAGTGCGAAGATTGCCACAAGCGTTATAATACTCCTCTTCATAAATTCACCTCCTAAGTTAGAACTTATATCATATAAACTATATCACAATAACCCAGTATGTCAATTTTTGTCGTTCTTTCCATTATAATAGCCAATATTAATAATCTGAAAACTGACCATAATTCTTTACGCACCTTTTACCCTTTTTGATTAAATTATTAAAGGCATTTTAATTTGATAAGCCCTAAATACATTAATAACTACATAAGCCAGATAACAGTCATAATAGCGCAGGCAAGCGTAATCACAAGTGATATCCACAGTGTTGTTCTGATAACCCTTGACTCCTCGCCTATTCTATCAATCGCTGCTGCGGCGTTCTGGAGTTTAGCGGGTGAGATGACGCTTGCCAGTCCACCACCAATGCCTGAGGCAGCCGCAATCAACAGCCCTGCAACTATCGCACCTGCACCCCACAGTTCCTGCGATGTCTGAAGATGGAACCTGGTAAGCATTGCTATTGATGATGTCTCGCTCCCAGATATGAAGCCACCCAGAAGACCCAGATATGGTGCTATCAAGCCATACATTTCGCCGAACAGCCGGGCGGAGTTGACTGCGAGAACAGAGACGATGTTATGCTCTTGCCCGAGGAAATGCCAGTTGCTGTTGTAACCCGACCAGTTCATGACATAGGCGATGGCGAAGAAGATACAAGCGGAGAAGACAGGTCTGGGCGCCCTTCTTATCCACCTTGGAGTTGAACCGAATAGCTTCCTCATACCACCTTTATAAAAAGGCGATGCCACCAGGGTGCTTATCAGAACCCACCAGTATGCCTGCCAGAACAGGCGAATAGGTATCGGCTTACCTATGGGAATTATACTGACTGCGAGTGGGATATCCTTAAACAGGGTGTCAAAGATAGGTCCCGGCACATTGACTATGGTTGCAAATATCACCAGGAATATCCAGGGAAGAACCGCCTTCCATAAGGGCATGGTCTCCCTGACTTTAATATCCTCGTCCGTCAGTTCTGATGGGTCATAGACCTTTTTGCCTCTCACAAGTAGGTATAACATCATTATGAGCATAACCGCAATGCCGGCACCCACTCCTGTAAGAAGGGTGAGGTGGATTTTGTTCATAAATATGGCGACGAAGCCCGCTGTGAGACCGGTGATAATGGTGGGTATTGCCCCACGCCACATAAGGCGCCACCTGCCCACAATATAGAGCATACCGAAGGCAATCAGGGTGCTTATCACCGGCATATATCTGGAGAATATGGCACCTGCTTCGTCAATGGTTATTCCTGTGAACTGAGTGAATATTACTATAGGGATACCGAGAAGAGCGTAGGTGCAGAGCGCATCATAGCCGATAGCGGGGAGTGCGATAGACACAAACGATGTATAGCCGAGGGCAATCATAATGGGAGGGAGTATTGATACGGGGGTTGCACCGAGTGCGGTGATAAGAGTCCCGAAGCCCACATTGATAATGAGTATCTGAACTACCTTATCCTGTGGTGAGACCGACTTCAAGAATACCACCAGGCGCCTGATAGCACCTACTTTCTCCATATAGGTTATCTGG
This sequence comes from Candidatus Coatesiibacteriota bacterium, assembly GCA_003647715.1. Classification (GTDB taxonomy): domain Bacteria; phylum RBG-13-66-14; class B26-G2; order B26-G2; family B26-G2; genus B26-G2. Next base: position 4,887 of record QMNJ01000032.1, on the reverse strand, counting down.
AACAAGCTGGTGGCGACCATCAAACTTATTGGAAACGATGCAACGACACCTGCGAGTGAAGCAGTGATGGCTACAGATGCAGAGGTCTTAAAGTATAGTATCGCAATCAGCAGTATGAGAACCCAGCCCACGAAACCGGAGGTGTCGGCGGGTTTTTTGAAGAAAGCAAGCATTATGAATATAATGACTACGGGTAGTAATGCGAGAAATACTGACAATTTTTTACCTCCAATGAAAAGATAAAATAAATATATGGAGTAATTTTAATATGGTATTTGACTTATTTCACCAATTTTTTAATTATATTCAGCAACACATTTTAAGTTTTAATAAAGGCGGTATCTTTCAATGACTTCATCGGTTAGTGGCGGTATTAAGCCCTCGGCGAGGGAGCGCATCTGCTCATAGTTAAGGCGAAATCTCGGCTTCTTGGTGGTGCCATAGCATATAAAGGCGATGTTGCCTCGTCCGTAAGCATCTGGAAAGAGTGCAATTGCTCTGCCCTTATATTTTTCGGCATATTCCTTAGTAAGCCGTAGCTGGCATAACATTTCTATATCACCGTTGAAGGCGATGGTGCCATAAAGATTAGCCCGGTCAATGCCCTCACCTGCTACCTCACACCTAATAACCTTCAGTTCTCTTCCGCCCATAGAAAACTCGCCCACCAATTTATCAACCTTCACCCTATTTATGAAGTCAAGCCCGCTCCACTCAGCAAAACCATTGAGGACTGTTAGGTCGGAGACACTAAAGCCAGATGACTTTATGCTTCCAACACCGCTTATTGTCTTCTTTACCTCACCTCTGGTAGTCCCTCTGCCTCTAAACTTGACCGTGAAGTCGGTCTTACCGCCTGATATTATTCCTCTGTATTCGGTCGCACTATCAAGGTATCTGCCAATATCAACCCCACTGCCATATAGAACAACGCTGTAATCTCCATCCGGTATCTCAATTATCATGTTTCCATCTATATATCCACCATATGACCTCATATGCATATCTGTTATGCTCAGTTTGCTATTCTTAAACATAATGTTCATTGATAGGTCTTCTGACACAAATCCCTTTGATTTGAAGAAGCCAACATTTACCTTGCCTATGAGTGTAAGGTTATAATCTGTATCCTTCTTGGTTTCTCTTGACTTTCTGCCCATTCTATCAAGGTCAAGCTTTTCAATGTTTAGATTGAATGTGATAGTGGGTTTTATGAAGCCCTTGAGAGTCCCGCCTGCCTTTATATCACCACTGCCCAGTTTGGCTGTGGCATCTATCAACTCTATCGTTCTTCCAGTTGCTATGAGTGTTGCATCGTTGACCTTAATTCTCTCCTTCAAAGGGGGCAGGGAGAAGCTTCCTGAGAGATGGTCAAGTTTGGCATCAATTGAGGGCAGAAACTCACTTTCTATATCGCCTTCAACCTTGCCCATAACCCTTGCAATCCCCTCGCATGCCCACTCCTCCGGTGCCTTCATAAGGGCGGAGACCACCCCCATATCAACCCAGCCGTCAATGTTCAGTTCATACTCCGGCTCACCACCTGGTTTAACTCTACAACTACCTGATAATGTCCTACCATCCATTGCCGCTTTAATATCATTAACTGATATCATTTCGGGTTTAATCTCAACTCTCATTGACAGGTCTTCTATACTGCCCTTATGACCGCTTACAGAGAGAGCCCTGATTGAACCGTTGACCAAACTCGCTTTACCGTCTATGGTGATATTATCCATACCTCCTTTATCGTTTAGTGTGAAACTTGTTTTAATAACTGCATCCAGTATGCCAGATACACCTATCCTGTTCAAAATGCCATACTTCTGAGGTGATAAAATACTATTGATACCATCAACTTCCCCAGCATTTAAAGTGTGGTGCAGAGAGACCTGCCATCCATCCTCACCTCTTGTGGCACCACCTTCAATTGTAATTGTGTTCTGTGGTATGTTCAGATTACAACCTGTTATCTCAACCCTGTTCTTATCCTTTGAGTAAGTGGTGGATATGGCAAGTGAGCCGGAAAAGGGAATCAAAGGTGATGACGCCTCTTCAGAGGGGATGTATGACATCGCTCTCCATTTAATATTCATATTGATTATATTATTCTTCTTACCCTCCTTTAATTCTACAGACCCGCATACTCCATCAAGCAATATATTACCATTAACAATTCTTTCTACCTTTACCTTTGAGTTTCTAAATTCAAGGAGAGTTCTTTCTGGAAGGGGTTTTGATGTTTCTTTTGTATTGATACCTGCTATAACTATTTTACCACTTGATTGCTCGTGGGTTATCAATATCTTTGCTCCATAGATAAGGATGTTTTCTGACCTTATTCTTCCTATTAACAGGTATGGAATGTCTATTTTAACCTTCAGGAATTGTGCAGTTAATTCACCTTCTGGGTCTTTGGTTCTCAGACCACTGATAATAATAGATGGTAAGGGGAGTAGGTCCAGGTGTGCATTCTTTATTGTAGCGTTTTCGCCTAAAAGTGATTTCACATAACTGTCCGAGAGCGCATATAACCTATCGTCGCTTAAAGAGAACTTTAGCATTATATAGGGAACCGATATTGTGACGAGTGCCCATAAGACACAACAGGCAATTATAACCGCAATCTTTACTCGCCTGTTCATTTATTAGATTGAATGCGTGGTATTAGTTCACCTCCTTCATTTTCTCTATCTTCTCACTTAGCAGTTTCTTGACAATGCCTGGGTCAGCGCTCCCACCGCTCTTTCTCATAACCTCACCTATCAGCCGTCCTATCGCCTTATCCTTCCCCTTGAGTATTGATGCGACTACTTCGGGGTTCTCGCCAACAACCTCGTTAATAATTGTTCTAATTGTGTCCTCATCGCTTATACGCTCAACGCCCATTTCACTTATTAACTCATCGGGGCTTTTCCCCGTCTCCCACATCTTTAGTAATACCTCTTTCCCAGCACTGGCGCCAACCTTACCCTCATCAACAGTTCTCACCAGTTCAGCAAGGTGCTTTGGTCTAACCGGTATATCAGAGTAGTCAATGCCCTTCTTCTGTGCAATGGCGTTTAATTCACCGATAATCCAGTTCACCAGTGACCTTTTGTTGTCGTGGTATTTCAAACATTCATCAAAGTATGCATACAGGTCTGGTCTCTCAACTATTGTGGTCGCCTCCTGAATGCCTACCCCTGCCACTTTGAGAGTGTTCATTCTCTCTATTGGGAGGGAAGGCATATTATTCTCAATCTCATTTATCCACTTTTTGTCTATTACTATGGGTGGAATATCCGGCTCTGGGAAGTAGCGGTAGTCGGCGGTCTCTTCCTTTCCCCGCATTGGCTCGGTTATGCCAATCTTCTCGTTCCACAGGCGTGTCTCCTGCACCACCTCTCCGCCATTTGAGAGTATCTCCACCTGCCTGTCCCTCTCATATTCAAGGGCGAGGCGAACAGCCCTGAATGAGTTTAAGTTCTTTATCTCTACCTTGGTTCCCAGACCCTCGCCCTTCCTGCCCACTGATATGTTGGTATCACAGCGGAGAGAGCCCTCCTCCATATTGCAGGTTGATACACCGAGTGTGAGCATTGTTGCCTTTAGAGCGCGAAGGTAATAATATGCTTCAGGGGGGGATGAGACCATCGGCTCGCTCACTATCTCCATCAGTGGGACTCCCGCCCGGTTGAAATCCAGAAGTGCACCATCATCGGTATGTATTATCTTTGCGGTATCCTCCTCTAAATGCACTCTGGTGATGCCCCATCGTGTAGGGTGCGACCAGTCATCACCTGCGTAGAACTCAAGGAAGCCCTTTTCAGCAAGCGGGATATTATACTGAGATATCTGAAAGCCCTTTGGCAGGTCAGGATAGAAGTAGTTCTTTCTGTCATATCGGGTATTAGCATTTATAGTGCAGTTCAAGGCGAGGGCGCTTGCTATTGCATACTCAATCACCTTCTTGTTAGGGACGGGAAGGGTGCCGGGGTGTCCGAGACAGATTGGGCAGGTGAGGGTGTTGGGTGGGGCGCCGAATAGGTTGGGGCAGGAGCAGAATGCCTTCGTCTTCGTTGATAGTTGAAGGTGGACCTCAATGCCTATTACCGTGATATATTCACTCATTGTTAGATGATTATGATATGGAAGGTGGGTTATTGTCAAGGCAGGTGCTATATTCAGGAATTAACAAGTATATTGAATTTCAGTCAACCATAACAGTTGGTTTTTTATCATCTATTATAACAGCACGCGCCATGCGGGTAGTATTGAATGCCCATGCATAGTCACCATTGTGGGAGAGAAGTATTAAACCGCCTCTGCCTGCGTTGAATGTTGCATTGTCCTCCATATAACGGACTGCGGTCTCTACCGCATCAAGTGCACTTCCACCGCTTTTAAGAGCATCTGCGCCCATCTTGACCGCACTAAGGACACCATCATAGTAGGGGGTTACCAGTTCATCAGGTAGGTTGGAGGCGCCGCCATGGACGATGATGGTGGGTTTTATGACCATAGGGTAGATATTATGAATATGGGGATAAGATTTCAAGGGCTGGTGCGGGGTAGAGGGGGATAATGTTCAGAACATTAGGAGGGCGAATGCCCCTGCTGAGCAGAGGCAGAGGACTACAATAAGGGTGATGAGGAGGTAGAATGCCCTCGCTCCATGACCCTCCCGATGGAAGAACCTGAAGACATGGTAGTAGTTATGGAAGGCGATGATGTATATAAGCGTCCCTGTGACAATCAGGGTGCCACCAAGGAGGGCGGTGAGGGTGGAACCACGATGAATTAGTTTGGCAACAGCCAGTCCAGCCGCCACAGCACCCAGACCAGTTCTTATCCAGGCGCTGAAGGTGCGTTCTGCGGCGAGGATATTTCTCTGCTTAGCAAGTG
>QMNJ01000031.1 GCA_003647715.1 Candidatus Coatesiibacteriota bacterium | reverse complement strand
TCCCTATACTTTATTTATTTTCATTCGCTTGTGGAGAAAGTATTAACAGCGAGATAATTGGATTGTGGGTTGTGAGGGACACTCTCATGGACTCAGCGAATGTTATCGCACTGGTGGAGGATGCGAAGACATTCGGCTTCACTGACCTGTTCGTCCAGGTCCGCGGTGCTGGCGACTCATACTATCTCTCCAAATGCGAACCCAGGGCTTTCATACTTGACCACCTCCCCAAGGGAGTTGACCCCCTTCAGATGGTCATCTGCCTGACCAGACCAAAGGGCATCAGAATCCACGCCTGGCTCAATATGCTCTATGCCTCACCGGGGGCGGGCTATGAGATGAAGGACGACCACATCCTCGCCAGATACCCCTCCTGGTGTCAGGAGGATGTTTTCTCAAGAAGTATGTGGGACTACACACGAAAGATGCTTGCTGGAACCGACACCGAAGGTCTATATCTCAAGCCCGAATATCCGCAGGTGGCGGACTACCTATCAAATATCGTAATTGATATCGCCGACAGATACAGGGTGGATGGAATCCATCTGGACTTCATCCGCTACCCCAATATTCGCTTCGGATACTCCACCTATGCATGCGAGGAATTCAAAGACAGGTATGGTATTGACCCGAGGATATTCCCGCAATACCCTCTGGTCTCTGACCCGCTGACAAGTCCAGCACGCCTGTGGCTGTATATTCACCAGTTGGAGTGGTTCCACTGGCGTGCGGAGAGAATAACACATATAGTCAGGGAGATAGACAGAGCGCTCAAGGAGAAGAAGCCGGATGTAATTTTATCCGCCGCTGTCTGGTTTCCACCGCAACATGCATACAGATATGTGGGTCAGGACTGGGTGGGATGGCTGGAGGAGGGGATAATAGATATTGCCTGCCCAATGGCTTACTGGTCATCATCAGAGAATATTGCGAGGGAACTTATACCACTTATAAATAAGGGCTATCATATCGCACTCGGTATAGGTGCATGGAGGAAGGAGCCAGAGGAGATTATCTCTGATATTGACCTGTCAAGGGTTCTTAATGCGGACGGCTTCATTCTATTCTCTTATGGTGGCATAGTTGAGAATAAAATTCTGCCAATCGCCCTGAAGTTGAGGGAGATGGCACCGTTTGAAATAGAGGGTGAAATTTCTTTACTTCCTCAGGAATACGAAGATTGGACCGATAATACTGAATATAATGAACTTATGGGAAACGAGAGCATAGAAGCATTGATTGAGTTAGGTAAGGTCTATTCAGAGATGGATATAAAAAGAGAACTGTGGGATGAGGTGATATACTCCGAGAGACGCTCCACCGACAACGCTGTTCTGGGGGGAATACCAAATAAAGATGGGATTACGATTCTTAAAGGTGTCCGTGCAATTGATGGGCTGGTAAAACCCATTCTACAGGAGAAATACAAGAACATAAAAGACACAGTTGGTTCCGATGGGGTGCTGACTATTAGAGATATGAAAAACTGGCAAGGCGATGTAATTTATGACATAGATACATCCATAAGTTGTCTTCTAATATCAATATCAGAGAATATATATTTCTGATAATCTCTCTTATTCTCTATATATCGTTCAGAAAGTTGAGGAATTCCTCATTGGTCTTGGTCTTGCTCATCTTCTCTTGCAACAATTCCATCGCCTCCACCGGAGAAAGCGGTGCGAGAATCTTCCTTAACAGCCACACCTTATTCAGTTCGTCCTCCGATAGTATCAATTCTTCCCTTCGGGTTCCACTGCGGTTTATATCCATAGCAGGCCAGATTCTCCTGTCCACCAGACGCCTGTCAAGGATTATCTCCATATTGCCGGTGCCCTTGAACTCCTCAAATATGACCTCATCCATTCTGCTTCCGGTCTCAATAAGTGCGGTTGCGATAATCGTTAAACTACCACCTTCCTCAATGTTTCTTGCGGCACCAAAGAAGCGCTTAGGTCTCTGAAGGGCATTGGAGTCAACACCACCAGATAGAACCTTGCCCGATGGAGGAACCACAGCATTATGCGCCCTCGCCAGTCGGGTGATTGAGTCGCAAAGTATGACAACATCCTTACCATATTCAACCAAACGCTTTGCCTTCTCCAGCAGTATATCTGCAACTCTCACCTGCCTTTCTGCGGACTCATCAAAGGTAGAAGCAACCACCTCCCCCTTCACCGAGCGCTCCATATCTGTTACCTCTTCCGGTCTCTCTCCTATCAACAGAACGAAGAGTATTGTATCCGGATGGTTCTCGGTGATGGAATTTGCTATCTTCTGGAGTATTATGGTCTTTCCGGCTCTTGGGGGCGAGACAATCAGACCACGCTGACCCTTGCCTATAGGAGTGAAGAGGTCCATTATTCGCATAGAGATATCTTTGTCGCTCCTCTCCAGTTGTATTCTCTCGTTTGGGAAAATTGGGGTAAGGTTGTCAAAGAGTATCTTATCTATTATCTCTTCAGGTGGTTCATGATTAATAGAGATAACATTATCCAGAGCGAAGTATCTCTCTCCCTCCCTGGGGGGTCTAACTTCGCCTCCAACAGTGTGTCCTGTCCTCAAATTATAGCGGGCAATGAACCTCGGATGTACATAGATGTCATCCGGACCAGGTAGGTATCTGTTCTCCGGGAACCTTAAAAAGCCAAATCCATCTGGCAATATTTCCAGAACTCCCTCTGCATGCAGAACATCACCTGTCTCCAACTTCGCCTTCAGTATCTGGAATATGAGTTCCTGTTTGGTCAATCCGCTGGTTCCATCAATGCCTATCTCCTTTGCCATCTGGGTCAGTTCGGACACCCGTTTTTCCTTTAGGGATGCCATTTCAAGCATACTTAACCTCCACTTAGTAGAGTGTATTCAAGGTCTCTAAAGAATTCTCCTGTTCATCTAAATATTCTAAAATAGGAAATTCAAAGACATTTTCTCTTCTAAGATTAAGTAAGTATACACAACAATACTCTATTTGTCAACACTATAATAACAAATTATTTTATTATTTAAGGGGGTAAGATTTAAGTATAAAAAAATCACCGATATATGTGTTAAAGATATCTGGTATCATAATAACATAGATGAAAGATATCATAGAAAGACATATCAGTTACTCATCAGAGAATGGATTTGATGAGAAGACCCTTGAGAGCATTGGCTTTTCTACAATCAAATCAGCCATAGTAGAGAGAACCAGAACCCTTAAGGGAAAAGCCCTGGCAGAGTTGATTGCACCTGTTCCCGACATTGATACGGCAAGAAAGCGATTAAAAACCACCATATCAGCAAAGAACCTGATAAATATTCACGGGAGACCATCCATAGATATACCCGATGGGGTAGAAGAAGCAATCAAACAATCTCAACTTCAGGGAGCAATACTTAGAGCATCTCAAATATTTGACATCGGACATGTCATAAAAGTGTCGCTCAAAATAAAGAGGACGCTGTCTAAATACCAGAAAGAGTTCAAACCCATCTGGGAGATAGCAGAGGGCATAAAAGAAACTGATGAGCTCCTGAACCACATAAACTCAATCCTTGACGAGAGAGGTGAAGTGAGGGATGACGCCACCGAGAACCTGAAGAATATAAGGGCAGATATAAGACAACTCAGAGAGAGAATATACACAAAATTAGAAGGGTATATAAAGAGCAGGAAGTTCTCTGACTCCATCACTGAAGAGGCAGTGGTGATAAGAAACGAGAGATATTGCATACCTGTAAGAGCCGAGGATGTTTCAAGGGTAGGCGGAATTGTCCACGCCAGGAGTTCCTCAGGGCATACCTCGTTTTTAGAGCCATATACGGTTGTTGACGATAACAACCGCCTTTCAGACCTGAGGTCAGAGGAGGAGGCAGAGATAAGACGCATTCTTGAGCACGCCACCTCAATTATTGGTGCGAAGGCAGACGAACTCAAGGAGAATATAGATATACTCTCGGTTCTTGACCTGTCTTTTGCCATCGGTGAGCTATCTCTTGCCCTCCCCACCACAGAACCCCAATTAGAAAGGTCATCACCTTTAACCCTCATAAGAGCACTCAATCCTCAACTATCAGTTATGGCAATAAATGATGGAAATTCAGTAGAAGAGAGCATCATTCCAATTGATGTATTTCTTGACAGAGACAGGCGGGTGGTAGTAATCTCCGGTCCCAACGCTGGCGGTAAGACCGTAAGCTTAAAGACAGTGGGGCTGATATGTGCAATGGCATACAGTGGAATCCCCATAACTGCAAAAGAAGGCACCGCAATCCCATATATTGATAATATCCTTGCTGATATAGGCGAGGAGGAATCAGTTGAGGAGGCACTGTCATCCTTCACCTCCCACATCATAAGATTGAAGGAGATACTTTTTAAGGCAAGTGAGAACAGTTTAGTTCTCCTTGACGAGTTAGGCAGGTCAACGGCGCCTGACTATGGCTCAGCCATAGGGGTTGCGGTTGCGGAGCACATACTTAAAACAGGTGCCTATTGTATGATAACCACCCATTACGACGGAGTAAAGAGTATGGCGGTGACCAACCTGAATATGGTCAATGCCAGCGTGGAGTTCTCCCCCGAGGATGGAAGACCTACCTACAGGTTGATATGGGGGTCATACGGCTCATCTCATGCTCTGGAGACCGCCTATAATGCCGGGCTACCTGATGATATTATAAGAAGGGCGAGGGAGTATCTTGGTGAGGAGAAGATACAACTGGAGAGCATCATAGATAGATATGAGAGGCAACTGGTGGAGTTAGGCAGAATGAGGGAGAAACTTGACGGCGAGCGGCTTATACTGGAGGAGAACAAAAGAAAACATAGCGAGGAGATTGAAGCCATAAGAGCAGAGAAGAAAGCAATAAAAAGAGAAAGGGATAGGTTAATAAGAAAGGGTTTGGATGATTTTAGAAGAGAATTGAGGGAGTTGCTCAAGAGGGCGAGAGAAGGTGGTGAGAGGGAGATTATCAGAGCTCTGGAGAGAGTTTCAACAATTGAAAAAGAATGCCAGGAAGAGATAACCGAAGATGGACTTGAGAATATACCCGATGGGCTTGAGATAGGAGCATGGGTTCGTTTAAAGGATTCAGACATTATTACACAGATAATCAATGTAGAAAGGAGGAGTAAAAGGGCTACAATAAACTTAAGAGGAAAGAAGCTTGAAGTTAATCTGTCAGAACTGACCCCTGTTGAGAGCATACAAGAGGATAGGGAAAAGGCGGAAGCTACTTACGATATAAGAGGTGATTTAGAGAATGAGATTATGGTAAGGGGGATGACAGTGGAGGAGGCAACTGCCTTTATTGACCGGCACCTTCAGAGGGCTTTTCTCTCAGGTCTGGATTCAATTACCATAATTCACGGTCTTGGAACAGGCAGATTGAGAGATGGTATCAGGTCATTTTTAAGAAATCACCCCCTTGTCTCTTCCTTCAGGGCAGGAGGTGAGAGAGAAGGCGGCGATGGTGTCACAATTGTTATGCTATCTGATAAGTCATAGGAAATGGATTTGAGTGAGATAAAGGGGCGGATAAGGGAGAAAAGCAACATCGTTGATGTGATGGCTGAGTATATACGGCTTCAGAAGGTGGGGAAGAGATACAGAGCCATCTGTCCTTTCCATCAGGATACTAAACCCAGTTTATATATTGACCCCGAGAAGGAGATGTTTCACTGCTTCGGTTGTGGAGCAGGTGGTGATGTATTCAACTTCATCATGCTCATTGAACGGCTTGATTTTATGGGTGCGATGAAACTACTTGCGGAGAGAGCCGGCATCACCATTGGTGACATAGAGCATAAAAAAGGAGATAAGGACCGGCTGATGGAAATTGTGGGGCTTGCAAGGGACTTCTATGAAGCGAATCTGAGAAGGGTTTCACAGAACCATCCTGCAAAAAGGTTTCTTAATGAGCGTGGTATATCAGACAGGTGGCTTGAGTTTGGCATTGGCTATACAGGAGATAAATGGGGTGGATTGGTAGAATTTCTGAATGATAAAGGCGTGAGCGAAGAAGATGGTGAGAGAGCAGGAATAATATATCGCGACGATAGCGGGGTGAGGGATTACCTCAATAAACGGCTAGTATTCGCAATATCTAATCTGAGGGGAAATGCAATTGCACTGGCAGGAAGGGGTCTTGCCGGGGAGGAGCCGAAGTATCTGAATACACCCAATACTGATATATTCCACAAGGGTAGAGTGTTATACAACCTGAATAGGGCTTTACCGAAGATAAAGGAGACCAGAAGAGCCATTGTAGTTGAGGGCTATATGGATGTAATAGGGCTGGCTCTTGTTGGGGTAAAAGAGGCGGTGGCACCTATGGGCACTGCCCTCACATCTGAACAGGCACAGTTGATATCAAGATACGCAGATATCGTCTACCTTCTATTTGATGGTGATGATGCTGGAGAGCGAGCAACCATAAGGAGTTTGCCCGCTCTGTTTGCACAAGATGTAGAGGTCTTTGTGGTAAGACCACCAGACGGTCTTGACCCTGACGAACTCGCCAGAAGGGATGGTTCGGAGGGTATCAATAGGGCTCTTGATAATGCGTATTCAGGGTGGGACTATATGCTAAAGTCGGGTGTTGAGGAATATGACATCAACACGCCTATGGGGAAGTCAAATCTGGTTGAGGCATTCCTGGAACCGCTGGCGAGCATACGGGACGAGGTGAGAAGGGGCGTATTTATTGAGGAGTTAGCAAAGGTTGTCTCTATTGACAGAGACCTGATAAAGAGGGGTGTTGAAAATCGCATCAGGGGTAGAAAAAGGGCAACAGCTAATAAACAAGTGCTTTCAGATATAAAAACCGTAAAGGATAAGAAGCCACCGCTCTATGAGATTGAGCTTTTGAACATAATACTCTCTGATGGAAGGTATATGAGAAGAGCGGTGAATGAGATAAACCTTAACGGGATAACAGACCAGAGGGTCAGGAGGATAGTTGAACAAGCGTCAGAGTTGAGTGGCAGGGGGATAAATGATACCAGAAAGTTGATGGAGAACCTTGACAGTGAGACCACTGAGGTAGCAAGCAAAGCTCTGTTTATGGAGATTGTCTGGGATGTGGAGACCGCATTCAACGACCTTATGTCAAAGATAAACAGTATTGCAAAGAGGCGTGAACTTGCTGACAAAATGTATGAGATATTCGGCTCTGATACCTCCTAACCATATACTTAAATAAATAACTGTATCAGGTCGGAGAGGTTTATCCCGCTGATGAAGATAGATAGTATAATCCCCCAAATAAGGATATGTGACACCAAACTCACCATCTCTACCACTAATGCATTCATAGTTATACCACCACGCCCGAAATCTGTTAGCAGTCGTATAGAGTAAAACAATGGTTTATTATCAAAGTGCCTGCCATAACTGTCAAATCGCCCCCTCAGATAATCCTCCTCCGCCTTTGCAATAAGGATGTAGTATATCACTGGAAATATGATGATAAGAAGGAACTGGTAGGGGAAGAGGGCGAAGGAGGCGAATATCTCGCCCATAGCAATGAGGATATTACCTGAATAGAGGGGATGTCTGACAATAGCATAGGGTCCATCTATAATCATACTCTCCGCACCCATCACCTCCGCTCTTGAGGGGGAACCAATGTGGCTCACTGCCCATAATCTCAGGCACTCACCAAAAGCGAAGACAATGAAACCAATGATTAACGAATACAACCTTGGCTCCGCAAACCACATATAGAGTGCAATCCACGGCAGAGGCATAACTCCACGCCACCTGAATAGAAAACCACCGACAGCCCTTATAATAGACATAACAATATAATTCTAAAGAACCACCGGACCCTCAAAATCAAAATCAATGGCTATCTTGCCCATCCCGCGACTCATAATAATGCTTCCCTCTATCCTTAAATTCACTGTTCTCTGACCGGTGGCATCAGGTCTTATGTGTTCAATTGACTGGTAAGAGAGATTAATCGGAACGGTGAGAGGCGTATTGCCACCCTTTATGAGCTCAATATATTCATCCCTTGAGTGAGTGTCCACAAGTTTATCTTCCACATAGACATCATAATCAACTCTTCTGATAGTTGCAGTATTTGGTGTGGGATTTGAGATAACTACATCAACCTGAATAAGAACACCGAACAGGTCTGCCCTCTCCACCCTCACATCTTTTATACCAGCGGAGCATTCCTCCTTCATCTTCTCAAGACCCGAGCGAGAGCATGATAGAGAGACCATAATAGAGATGAAAATCAGGAAGCAATGTAAAGTCCTCATATAAGAGATGTTAAGATAATTTTATTTATAATTGTAAAAAATAAAGGGGGAGAACTATGCCTTGCTTCCCCCTAACTATAGACCTAACAGATATAACTACTTATCTCCCCCCTCCTCCCTTGCTCTCTTCTCCAGTATGCCGAGACCAATCTTGGTTGTCTTCACATAGGGTGGTGGAACACTGAACAGTTCATCTTCCTCTTCCCTTATGCTTGTTATCTTATACAGTTCCCTTGCCCACACGGATGCGTCTATCACCAGATGATAAATGCTGGGATACTTCTCTATCAGTTCATCCAACGGGATGGAGGCGATATCAATCGTGTTCCATTTCTCCAGGTCTAATTCTTCTGGTTTCATCTACTTCCTCTCCTAACTCCTCAATCTCTTTCTTCATCTTTTCAGGGAAGGGTTCACCCGTCTTTAGGTTCTCTAACATCCAAGAAGCATCATCAGCGAAACTTCCCCTTGGATATTTCTCAATATACTCCTCAAATAACGCCCGTGCCTTACCATAGTCGTTCAACTCCTCTGATTGGATGAATCCCATCATAAACAGTGCTTTGTGCGCATCTGGATGGTCAGGGTATAGTATAGTGAAGGCGCGGTAGGCATTGAAGGATGTAAGCGGAGTTCTTGCATTCCTTGCCTCTTCCAGTATTTGCTCTGGGGTCAGCATCCTGTAGGTGCCGAGTTCAACATAGTTAACAACACCATATTTTTCCATCAGGTCAAGAAATGCCTTCTCCGACGCTTTATCTGCATACTCGCTTACCAACTGGTGTTTAATAGTATCCTTCACATCCTCGTATTCTTTATACCCCTCCTCCTTCCTATCTTCAATATAAAATATATGCCAGCCCTTCTCCGACTTATAGGGACCATAATACTCTCCAACCTCAAGGGCAAATAGCTTTGATTCAAGTTCTTCATCCTTTCCCACTGTAGGTATAATTGTGCCTCTTCTCAACCAGTTCTGATACCCTTTCTTCTTCGCAGATTCAGGCATAGGGCTGGTGGAAAATACCTCCTCAAATGTTGAACCCTCTTTTAGCATAACAAGGGCATCCCTCGCCTCCTTCTCAGTTCCGAAGTAGCCGTGTGTAATCTTTATCATCTCATCCTGCTTGAACTTCTCTTTGTTCTCATTGTAGTATTCCTTAACCTTCTCCTCAGGCACAGCAAAATCCTTGGCTACCTCGCCAACTACATCCTCAAATGGAGCGGGCTTCGGTGGCACTATCTCATCTACCTTCAGTATTGAATATCCATATCTATGTTTAAAGGGCTTGCTGTATTCACCCTCATTAAGGGAGAATGCTACCTGGTGGACCTTGGGGTCAGCAGCAATGTCCGAGCCCTCATATATCTCCTCGGCTATTGAACCAATAAGCCCCCCCGTGTCTCTGGTGAACTTATCCTGCGACATTTTCATCGCCAACTCCTCAAAGCTCTCGCCCGCCTCCAACTGCTCATATATATCATCAAGTTCTGACTTGTTCGCTCGCATTATATGTCTTATCACCCGTCTCTCAGGCGTCTTATATCTATCCCTGTGCTCATTGTAGTATTGTTTTAGTTCATCCTCCGGTATCCACATTCTCTTTCTGATATACTCACGATAGAACTCGCCAGCGATTACTCCTTTTATCGCCGCATCAATCTTTCGCTGAACCAGCGGGTCATTGTCAATACCCGCAGACCTAGCTGCCAGTTCCAGAACCCGCCTGTTAATCAACTGCTCAATAAGATATTTCTCACCCTCCGAGGTGCGCAGGCGATACTGCTCGGATTCGGGATAGAGCTCTATCTCTGCATCAATGTCAGCCCTGGTTATCTCATCACCACCCACTCTGGCAAGCACTTCACTGTCACCCTTCACCACCTCTTCTTTACACGACAACAATGACAGTATTGCAATAGAAAATACTAAAGCAACGCTTATTGTAAACCACCCTTTCTTACCCATATATCTTCACCTCCATAGGATTTCAATCCTTGAGGGATTCTCTCTCCTCCCTCTCTTTCTCCTTATATTCCTCACTCCTGTTCTCAGTGATATAGAAACCACTACCCTTGAATATCAGACCACCATTCCCCTCAATTATTCTTTTCGCCATACCGCCACATATTGGACATTTACGAACTCGCCCCGATTTGAGGGGGAGTAGTTTCTCAAACTTATGACCGCATTTCTCACACTTGAAAACATAATAGGGCATTTATTCTCCCTCCTCTCTGTTATACTCACAAACCTATACTTATTCCTAACTTAACGCAAAAATCAGACCACTTTACCACTTAAATCTACATAAAACCGTATCTCACCTCTCTCAACCATCAGCGGTAACCACATCGCCACCCTCTACTCCTTCTTTCTTAACCTCTTCTATCCCCTCTTCTCTCTCTATCTCCTCTATGTCCTCACCTGCGAGTATCCGGTCCAGTTCTTCACCGGTTATGGTCTCCCGCTTCTGCAAGAGCTCGGCTACTTTAATAAGATAATCCTTTCTTTTTAATAGAATACTCTTCGCTTTCTTATATGCTTCTTCAACGAATCTCCTTATCTCCGCATCTATCTCCTGGGCTGTCTTTTCACTGTAATCCCGGTGAGTGGCGATCTCCTTGCCGATGAACACTGCTCCATTGTTCTTGCCAAATGATACAGGTCCTAACCTGTCGCTCATTCCCCACTCGCCTACCATCTTTCTGGCGAGTTCAGTCGCCTTCTCAAGGTCATTGCCTGCGCCAGATGATACCTCACCGAAAATTATCTCCTCTGCTGCTCTTCCACCAAGCATTGAAGCAAGAATATTCATGCAATATGACTTATTATAGATATACCTCTCATCCTCAGGTAAAAACTGGGTCAGCCCTCTTGCAAGCCCCCTTGGAATAATTGTAATCTTGTGAATAGGGTCCATATCGGGCAACTCCCTCGCCACTATAGCATGTCCGACCTCGTGGTAGGAGGCGAGCTTCTTCTCCCTCTCAGACAGTATCTTACTCTTTCTCTCGGGTCCCATCATCACCTTGTCGCGCGCCTCCTCAAGGTCTTCCATCTCTACACTCTTCTTGTTCTTCCTCGCAGCCAAAAGCGCCGCCTCATTCACCAGATTGGCTAAGTCGGCTCCAGAGAAATATGGAGTCCCCCTGGCTATGATGCTTAAGTCAACATCATCAGCCAGCGGAATTTCCCTTGTATGCACTTTGAGAATACCCTCCCTGCCTCTAACATCTGGCAGGTCAACAACGATGCGTCTATCAAACCTACCGGGTCTTAAAAGAGCAGGGTCCAGAATATCAGGTCTGTTGGTGGCAGCAATAATAATGACCCCCTCCTTGGTATCAAAACCGTCCATCTCTACCAGCAGTTGATTGAGCGTCTGCTCCCTCTCGTCATGACCACCGCCCAGGCCAGCCCCCCTTACCCTGCCCACTGCGTCAATCTCGTCTATAAAGATAATGCAGGGGGCGTTTCGCCTTCCCTGCACAAAGAGGTCCCTCACCCTCGCAGCACCCACACCAACGAATAACTCCACAAAGTCAGAACCACTGATGGTCAAAAAAGGCACATTCGCCTCGCCAGCTACCGCCTTGGCTAAAAGTGTCTTTCCGGTTCCTGGGGGTCCCACAATGATGACGCCCTTCGGTATCTTGCCCCCTAGGCGCTGAAACTTCTTGGGGTCTTTTAAGAACTCAATAATCTCCTCAAGTTCCTGCTTCGCCTCATCACAGCCGGCGACATCGTTGAAGGTTACATTGGGGCGTTTCTCGGTGAGAATCTTGGCACGAGACATTGAAAAACTCATAGCACGGTTGCCTGATGACTGCATCTGTCGCATAAACATAAACCAAAATGCGACCAGCATTATCACAATCAAGAGCGATGGTCCCACTGTTAACATTATGGTGAACCAAGATGACGACGCATCCCTGGTCTCAATTCTAACATTATGCTCTCTGAGGGATTTAATCAGGTCAGAGTCCACTATGGGTGCAATGGTCTTGAACTCGGTAAACGGCTTTGCCTTGTCATCGGTCCTTGCCTGATGCTTCAGCTCGCCCTCTATCTTCTTCTCCTCTATCACCACCTTCTCAATGTTATCCTTCTCCAGTTGCTCAAGGAACTTGCTGTAGTCAATCTTCATTCGTTCAGTGCGACCACCACCGAGCATCTGGTAGGCGATGACAACCAGACCAATAACCAAAAGCCACGGTAAAAGCCCTTTAATAAATCCCTTCACGGCAAATTCTACCTGTTAGACAAAAATACCTATTGTTTAACCACCTATTCTATCATAAATATTCCCTATTGTGAAACGATTAGAATAAAGGAGGGTAATAAGTAGGAAGTAACGAAAAAAGGTAAAGGCACCATACTTCATATATCGGACAAGGGGTTTAAACACCTTGTCTTAATAAGAGAAGGGGACAGGCGTTTTTGCCTTCCACCTGTCCCAATTAAAAACACTGTTAAGATAATAATCAAAGAAGCATTATTTAATCAATGAAACAGTGCCTTTATCTCGCCCACCGATGAAGAATTGATTGCGGTATTATAATCCCCGACCTCAATCTCATAGATGATACCGTAAACATTATAACTATGTATAGGTTGAGAAATTATATACAACCTGCCTAAACTGGTGATGAATATTAATACCTGTTTTGCTATTATT
>QMNJ01000030.1 GCA_003647715.1 Candidatus Coatesiibacteriota bacterium | reverse complement strand
GAGCTCCTGTGGGTTTCTTGACCTTCTCTTCCTCCTCTATTTTAGCGGAATAGTCCTCTTTTATCAGCGTATCGCCCGGTATAGGTGTTAGTATTATCTTCTCAAATTCTTCTACTGTTTCTGGTTGAGGTTCGGTGGATTCGTTTATGTCTTCATCTACATTGGTTAAACCTTGTGAATGTGAGAATCCAATAAGAGCGATTAAAGAAAATATCAAAAGGATTAAAAATGTGGGTTTCCACATGGTGTTGTTATTTTAATTGCACACCCCCTAAAAGTCAAGTTAGGGCAATATGTTATAGATACCATAATGGAGTTGTTTAACCGGATGGTTGATACTATAATTGCAGTAATTTTAGGGAGGTTGTAGATGAGGCGGTTATATAGGTTCATAGTTCTCATACTTCTTGCGGTTCTGTTAATCAGTGCTATAGAAGTGATAAATGTTGTCCTTATAGAGAAATATAATAAATGGGGAGCTACCGTGCTTATTGATTATGTCTTCAGAGCATACTTAATAGACCTGATATTCTTCACCGCATTCTTTCTGGTCTCTCTCCTAATTCTATTTTTAGCAGGATTGATACCGTTTATTAAGAAATTGTATAAGACAAACATATTGTGGATAGCATTCAGTTTATCAACTGCACTCACCATTGTGATTTCGTTCTCATACCCTATCAACCATCACTTTCTACCAAGAGCTTATTCGCTTGTAAGTATAGTGGTGAATGCATTATTGTTCCTTCTCGCTGTCCCAATCTCCATAGGCATATACCACTTGGGTCGCATACTGTCGTCTCTGTGGAGGAAGAATTCGGTTGTATTTATATCGGTATGCGTAATTGTTGGATTGTTAATCGTTGGTATAGTCAATCATATCAAAGTAGATAGGGAGCCAATATCCCAGTATCTGGTTGACCTGGAGGTTGGTGATGGTTATAGACCCAACATACTAGTGCTCACATTTGATGCTTTGCGACCCGACCACCTATCCTGCTATGGTTATAACAGAATAACTACACCCTCCTTTGATAGTGTGGCAGAAGATGGTGTTATGTTCAAATGGGCTTTCTGCAACGCAACGCAGACAGCTCCATCAGTGATGACAATGATGTCATCACAGTATCCCACTGTGCATGGAAGAATTGACCCGTTTCACACAGCAAGAGAGGGGATAACCACCCTCGCTCAGATATTGAAAAAAGCGGGATATAACACCAACTGCTTTGTATATAATCCCAATCTTATGTCAAAGGCGGGGTATGGATGGGGTTTTGATGTATATGAAGAGTATGGTGATATTAACACACTAAGTTTATTTAGGGGCACTATGACTTATCTATTCATAAAGAATCTAACTGAAGCACTATCCAAGATGGGTATATACATAAAAGGGAACCCGAACGACTGGATGACGGAGAAAATTGTTGAGAAGATAAAAAGCAACGACAGGTTCCTTATCTGGGCACACTTCCTTGACCCTCATCATCCATATACGATTGAAGATAGATTCTTCGTTGGTGATAGTGAGAGGAGGGAATATTTAAAGCAATTGATTGAAAGCAAGGGAGGGTTTGTCCAAATAGATGATTTGGGTGTTCCAATAGAGGACATAATAGATATGTATGATTCAGAGATACTTCAGGTAGATTGTAGGTTAGCGAGGATAGTTGAGGCACTGAAATTGAGCGGGAAGTATGATGATACTGTGATAATAATTACTGCTGACCATGGGGAGGAACTTGAGGATAATAAAGGCATAAGGGGACATGGCACCTGTCATTATATGGCGGCGGTTAGGGTTCCTTTGATAGTCAAGTTTGCTCGTAGTTCTAATGTTGGTGGTATAATAAGCGAATACCCGGTGTCGCACATTGATATAGCGCCAACAATACTTGGTTTACTTGATATTTCAGATTGTCCTTTGTTTGCGGGTGAAGACATAAGGAATAATATCTTGATGGATGAGTTGGGTTTTGATAAAGAGATATATATTGAGGGGATAGTGAAGGGTTATGCTGATTTAGAATACTGCAGTTTGAGAAATAAGGGATGGTGTCTGATAACGACCTCTGATTATGATGAACTATACTATGAGGTGGAAGATAGATACGACCATACAAACTTAATTGAAGGTAATAGTGAGATAGCAAGTAAGATGAAGGAAAAGATTGGTGAATGGAAGAAGGGGTTAAATGAGTTGGTTAAGGGGCTGGGAGAGAACAGAGAGTTGATTATGAGCGAAGAGAAGAAGGAGGAGATGAGGGGGCTTGGATACATACAATAACTATGATGATGAAGAATCATTATTCAACTTGACTTTGAAATACCATAAAGTATATAATGTTGCCAGTAAGGAAATTGATTGTCTATATTAGGAAATCTGTTTTAAGATTTCATAATCTAATATAGTATAGAGGAGGTTTTATGCTTGATATTAGTATGCGAGAGCTTCTTGAGGTTGGAGTTCACTTTGGACATCAGGCACGTCGTTGGAATCCAAAGATGGCGCCATATATATATAGTGAAAAAAATGGTATCCATATAATTGACCTATCTATAACTCTTGAGAAATTGAGCGAAGCATATGAGTTTGTTAAGGGTGTGGCAGAGATGGGAGGGGATATTTTATTTGTGGGGACGAAAAAGCAGGCGCGAGAGTCAGTGAAAGAAGAGGCAGTGAGAGCGGGTGTATTCTATGTAACACACAGGTGGCTGGGTGGGATGCTTACCAATTTTCACACTATCAGAAACAATCTTGACACTCTTGAGAAACTGATACAGATAGAAGAGGATGGTTCGCTTGATGCACTTCCCAGGAAGGAAGCTATGATTATGAGGAAGAAGAAAGAGAAATTGGAGAAGATACTTTCAGGCATTAGGGGTATGAATAGATTGCCATCTATGCTCTATGTAGTGGACCCTAAAAATGAAAATATAGCAGTTCTTGAGGCAAGGAAATTAGGGATTCCAATTGTAGCCATTGTGGACACGAACTGCGACCCTGACTTAATTGACTATATTATTCCTGGAAATGACGATGCCATAAAGGCAATCAGATTGATAACTTCTATTATGGCAGATGCAGTGATTGAGGGAAGGGGGCTATCTACCGAGGGTAATATTCCACAGGTAGCATCTGTTGGTAATGACCAGGAAAATGGTAAAGAGAGTGAGATATTGCAGGAGAAGGTAATAGAGGAAGAGACAGAGGAGGTCAAGTGAACTATAGAGATTTTATGAATTTGTTATAGAGATGATTTGTGGAGGTAATGATGAAGATTACAGCGGAGATGGTCAAGGAATTAAAGAACAGAACTGGTGTTGGTCTTATGGATTGCAAGAGGGCGCTTGAAGAAGCAGGCGGAGATATGGAACTGGCAATTGAGAAGTTGAGGATAATAGGTCTGGCGAAGGCGTCTAAGAAAGAGGGTAGAGAGACGCAGGAGGGCGTAGTATCAGCATATATTCACCCAGGTAATAGGCTTGGGGTTCTTGTTGAGTTAAACTGTGAGACCGATTTTGCTGCCAGGACGGAGGAATTCAAGAGATTAGCTTATGATATTGCTATGCATATAGCAGCGTCGGCACCTGATTATGTCTCAAAAGACCAAGTTCCTGAAGAGGTTTTAGAGAGGGAAAGGAAGATATTCTATGAACAGATTAAAGACCTTGGCAAGCCCGATAAGGTAGTAGAAAAGATAGTAGAGGGGAAGCTTCAGAAACGCTTCTCTGAGGTCTGCCTATACGACCAGCCATATGTTAGAGACCCTGATAAAACTGTAGGTGAACTGATAAAAGAGGCAATTTCTAAGTTTAATGAGAATATTCGCGTGAGTAGGTTTGCGCGTTTTAAGCTCGGTGAGTAGTTTAGATGAGGGCATTTTAGGGGGGTAGAAATGGCGAGAGAAAGACCTGGAAGAATATTGCTCAAAGTATCAGGCGAGCTTCTATCGGGATTTAGCGATGGTGTCTATGATGACAGGATGATTACTTCATTCTGTAGAGATATAAAGAAGATAACTGAGGAGGGTGTTCAGGTTTCTCTTCTCGTTGGTGGAGGGAACATACTCAGAGGAAGTGAGATGGAGCGTCTCGGTTTGGGGAGAGTGCCATCAGACCAGGCGGGAATGATGGCTACGATTGTGAATTCAATTATTCTTCAGAACTGGTTAACCAGATTTAACATTATGTCGCAGACATTCTCCTCAATACCAGTAGGTTTTCTGGTGGATGAGTATGTCCCCCAGAGGGCGCTAGAACTTATAGAGAAAGGTGGGATACCAGTTCTTGCGGGTGGAACTGGAAACACATACTTCACCACTGATACTGCTGCAATATTGAGGAGTATAGAGTTGAATGTTGATGTAATGGTAAAGGGGACCAAGGTTAGAGGGCTATATGATGGTGACCCTATGAGAGACCCATCGGCAAATTTTATACCACATATTGACTATCAGAGTTATCTGGATAATCGCTATGGAGTTATGGACATGACTGCTGTTATGATGGCGATGCAATATAGGATGCCAATAATAGTATTCAATATCTTTGAACTTGGTAATCTATGTAAGGTGGTGATGGGCGAGGAGATAGGAACATATATCTCTTAAAAATTATTATTTTTAAATAAGTTATTGGGAGGAGGTTAATTGTGAACGACAACGATTTGGATAAGTTGATGCAGGATACTGAAGAAGCCATGCAGAAGGCAGTTGAGGCGATTAGCAAGGAGATGGCTTCAATAAGAACAGGCATTGCAAGTGTAAGTTTGTTGGACAATATCAAGGTAGAATGCTATGGAACATCAACTCCCATAAATCAGGTTGCAACTGTGTCAGCACCTGAACCTAAGTTATTAATGATACAACCATGGGATAAGTCCATTATTCCAAATATTGAGAAGGCAATCTATGGTTCTGACCTCGGTTTGACTCCTGTGAATGATGGCAAAGTGATAAGGTTAAAGGTTCCAAGTTTGACAGAAGAGAGACGCAAGGAGCTGACAAAGTTGGTGGGAAGATTAGCTGAGGAGGGTAAAATATCTATCAGGAGAACCAGGTCTGACACAAATAAGATTCTCAAAGATATGGAGAAGGAAAAGGAGATATCCGAGGATGACCGGATAAGGTATGAAAATGAGGTTCAGAAGCTGACAGATAAGTATTGTGGGGAGATAGACATTTTATTGGAGAGAAAGAAAGAGGAGTTGATGAAGGAATAAATGGGTGCTTAATTAATGGCTAAAGTTGAGAGGTTATCAGACAGAGCAGAAGAACTCCTGAAAGAGGTCAACAGAGACAAAATCCCTCGGCACATCGCAATCATTATGGATGGAAACGGGAGATGGGCGAAGAAGAGATATCTTCGCAGGGTGTCAGGGCATAGAAAAGGCTTAGAGGCAGTCAGACAGGCAGTAAGAGCAGCAAAACGACTTGATAAAGTTAGATTTCTCACCCTTTATGCGTTCTCCATTGAAAACTGGAAAAGACCACCCAATGAGGTTTCGGCAATTATGACCCTGCTGGAGGATTATTTATGCAAAGAGGAGAGGGAGATGCTTGACAATGACATAAGGTTGAGATACATAGGTAGAATTGAAGACCTTCCAGAATCTACTAGGGCTGAACTATTGAGGGTGGCAAAATCAACAGAGCATTGTGAGAGTATGATGCTCACCCTTGCACTGAGTTATAGTGGCAGAGCAGAGATTGTTGACGCGGTAAGAAAAGTTGTGGCAGAGACCATAGAGGGGAAAGACCACAGCATGATTGATGAGGAGTGCTTTTCTAGCAAATTATATACTGATTTTATGCCAGAACCAGAATTACTGATAAGAACAAGTGGAGAGATGAGGATAAGTAATTTTATGTTGTGGCAGATAGCATATACTGAATTATTTATCCACCCTGTTCTATGGCCTGATTTTAAGGACTATCATCTGATTGAGGCAGTAATTGATTATCAGAAGAGGGAGCGGAGGTTTGGAGGAATAGAACAGGTTGAGTAGTTATGTTTCTATGGCGTGTAATAGTAATAATTATCTGGGTCCCTGTAATATTATTTATAACCGTATATGGCGATACATTGCACTTTGCATTGATGACCATTGCCTTCATTACCTTTGGCATCATTGAATACACTGACCTTTTTAAAGCCAAAGGTAAGATTCCAAATGTCTATGTAGCTATCTTGGGCTCTATGACTATATCTATCCTTATGTATCTATACGATTCTACCATTGCACTTTATATTCTGGTTTTTATATTCCTGGCGAGTTTGGTGTGGGGTATTCTGCGAGGTAGAACCAGTGGTTATATATTTGTTACATCAGTGACCCTTAATGGGATATTCTATGTGGGCTTCCTCCTTGGACACTTAATTCTTATAAGGAAGATGGTTGGTGGTCAGTGGATAGTTACGCTTCTCTTTCTCACTATATGGATTCTTGATGTTGCATGCTATCTTATGGGAAAAGGATTCGGGAGAAAAAAGATAGCACCGGAAATAAGTCCCCAGAAAACTCGCGAGGGGGCAATCAGTGGTATTGTTATTGGAACGGCGATATTCACATTAGGAAGTTATTTAATACCCGGCATAGAAATAAAGTCGCTGGTGGTTAGAGTTATTATTGGTATTATAATCTCGGTAGCTGGCATACTTGGAGACCTGGTTGAGAGTGCTATGAAGAGGGATGCTGGAGTGAAAGATTCGGGCAAGATACTACCCGGACATGGTGGTGTTCTTGACAGGTTTGATTCGATGATATTTGCAGCACCTACACTTTATTACTTATTAATGTTGTTTGAATGGCTTGGGTGTTAATCCTACTGTATAAAGTTCCCCTGTATGAAGAGGATTTGCATAATAGGTTCAACGGGTTCAATTGGAAGGACCACTCTTCAGGTGACCAAATGGCTTAGTGGAATGTTCAAAGTAGTAGGTCTGGCTTGCAATAGGAACTGGATGATTATGGCTGAACAGGTAATTGAATATGCCCCCGAAGTAGTTGCGATAAGGGATAAAGAAGCGTCTGAAAAACTGGTAAAACTTGTTGGAGAGGATTTCAAGCTTATGACAGGTGATGAGGGAATAATGGAGGTGGCAACTCTACCCGATGTTGACCTGGTAGTTATAGCGGTTGTTGGTTCTGCTGGGTTGAGACCAACCATTGAGGCAATAAAAGCCGGTAAGACAGTAGCGCTTGCCAATAAAGAGTCACTGGTGATGGCAGGGGATATAATAATGGAACTGGCAGAAGAGAGGGGAGTTCGTATACTTCCCGTTGATAGTGAGCATTCAGCTATCTTTCAATGTCTTGAAGGCAGAGACATAGGGGAGTTAGATAAGATAGTTTTGACCGCATCCGGAGGTCCATTCCTCAACCTAAGCAAAAATGAGATTGAGAAAGCAACTCTGGAGAATGCGTTGAACCACCCGCAATGGAGAATGGGGAAGAAGGTGTCCATCGACTCTGCAACGCTGTTTAATAAGGGTCTTGAAGTAATTGAGGCGCACCACCTTTTTGGAATACCGTATGAGAAGATTGATGTGGTAATTCATCCCCAGAGTATTGTGCATTCATTGATAAAACTTGTGGATAGTTCATATATTGCTCAACTTGCACCATCTGACATGGCTATTCCAATTCAGTATGCTTTGACATATCCTCAAAGGTATGAAAGCCGTTCAGCTGATTATGAGATGTATGAGTTCAATAACCTTGAGTTTATAAAGCCCGATACAGAGAAGTTCCCCTGTCTTGAAATAGCTATTGAGGCGGGAAAACAAGGGGGATTGTGTCCAACCGTGGTCTCTGTCGCTGATGAAGTCGCAGTGAATGCTTTTATTGAGGATAAGTTGGGCTTTAGATATATACCTATTGTGCTTGAGAAGGCAATTGAAAACATTGAATGTGGTAGAATAACAGATATCCTTGATATATTTGAGAAGGAAGAAGAGACCAGAAATTTTGTAACATCTCTAATTAAAGGGGGTTTGAAATAGTATCCATATTAGCATTTGTCTTTGTGATTGGTGTCTTAATTCTGTTTCATGAGATGGGGCACTTTCTTGCTGCACGCGCTGTGGGTATAAAAGTGCTCAAGTTCTCGGTAGGTTTTGGACCGAAGATATTCTCTATAAAGGGAAAGGTTACTGAGTATGTCCTCTCTGCTATACCACTGGGGGGCTATGTGAGGATGTCAGGTGAACAGGCAATCATGAGTGGTGAGCCGGTTAAAGAGGGTGATTATTACTCCAAGGGACCAGGTAAGCGTATCCTGGTGGTCATCAGTGGACCCTTGATGAACCTGATTCTTGCATTTCTATGCATATTCCTCGTTTACTCGGTTGGTTATAAAGAGTTCTACTTTCCACCTGTTATTGGCTCGGTTATGGAGACGGTGGAGATTGGGGGTAAGGAGATAATATCACCTGCGAAGAAAGCAGGTCTTAATCCGGGTGACAGAATTATCGCCATTAATGGTGAGAAGGTGTCATCCTGGGATGAACTGCAAAGGATTATATTAAATTCAAGGGGTGAAGAGATTGAGTTAAAGATAGACAGGGGTGGAAATCCAGTCAACATAAAGGTTAATCCCGCTTATGACAGGGAGAAGAATTACAGTGTGGTAGGTGTTTACCCCGTTCAGGATAATGTTGTTTCAGTTGTTGTTCCCGGTTCTCCGGCTGATAAGGCGGGTGTCAAGAAGGGGGACAGGGTGCTTTACATTGGTAAGAATGAGGTCACCAGTTGGCGAGATATTGAAGAGGGCTTGAAAATCCAGGATAAAGTGGTCAAATTGACCATTGAGAGAGACGGCGAAAGGCGTTTGATAAATATAAAGAGAGAGGGAATTGATGAGATAAGTAAATTAGGGATTCTCACGGGTATGAAGGAACGCCTGGTAAGGAAGAATCTGCTTCAGGCGGCAACCATTGGTATAAAAGATACATTGAATATTGTATTGCTAACTCTGAAAGGTATTTGGGGTTTGATTACTGGACAGGTAAACCCGAAGGAAGCGTTAGGTGGTCCATTAACCATAGCGGATTTTGCGGGTAAGTTTGCTAGGTCGGGCTGGTATAACCTAATAAATTTCATGGCGCTTCTCTCGGTATGGTTGTTTATCCTGAATCTGTTACCTATACCAGTTCTTGACGGTGGAAATGTAGTTATAAACATTGTTGAAGCAATTAAAGGTGGGATGATAAGTTTGAAAGCCAGGATGATATTTCAGCAGATAGGGTTTTTAATAATTGTGAGTATTGTAGTATTCACTCTGGTCATTGACTTTATAAGGTATGTGTTCTAACAGGTTAGCAAGGCATAATACTAGGAAGTTATTAATAGGTGATGTTGGGATTGGTGGGGATGCACCTATCATCGTAGAGACAATGACCAAGACCCCAACCATAGATGTTGAGGCAACTCTTGCTCAAATAAAGAGTGTCGCTGATATTGGGTGTAAGTTAGTCAGGGTTGCTGTTCCAGATAAAGACACTCTATCAGTTCTCCCTGAGGTCGTTGCTGGCTCACCTATACCAGTGGTGTTTGACATCCAATTCATACCTGAGTATGCCATATCAGCGATTGAGGCAGGAGCGAGTGGTGTGAGGTTGAATCCAGGGAATATAAGGGACATAGGTGCGGTAAGGGAGATAGCCCAACTGGCAAAAGAGAGGTGTGTTCATATCAGAGTTGGGGTTAATGCTGGTTCATTGGCGAATGAGATTAAGAACAGATTTGGAGGTATTACCCCTGAAGCAATGGTCTATAGCGCCGAAACACATATAGGGATTCTTGAAGAGGAGAATTTCAGCAATATTGTTGTGTCGCTGAAGGCATACGATATCCATATTACATTGAGTGCAAACAGATTGTTCAGCGAGAGGTATGACTATCCCCTTCATATAGGGATAACAGAGGCGGGTTATGGTAGCGAGGGTGTGGTTCGTTCTTCGGTGGGTCTTGCGCTTATACTTAATTCGGGCATTGGTAATTCTATAAGGGTCTCGCTTACTGGTGAGCCGGAGGATGAGATAAGGATTGGGTATTCAATTTTGTGTTCTTTGGGTTTGATGAAAAGGGGGATAGAGTTCGTATCGTGTCCTATGTGTGCTAGATGCAGGGTAGATTACTTGTCTATTGTGAGAGATGCCTACAGTATGTTGAGGAATATTGATAAACCGCTAAGGGTTGCTATAATGGGTTGTGAGGTCAATGGTCCGGGAGAGGCGAGGGAGGCAGATATAGGTCTTGCTTTTGGTAAGGGTAAAGCAGTGTTGTTCATAAAGGGTGAGGTTGTTGAAAGTATGGATAAAGATATAGCCATTAGCACTCTTATTGAGAGGATTAAGGATATGGTATAATTAACGGTTGGTTATGGAAGAGAAGGAGAAGGTAATAAGGGAATTAAGTGAGTTAGTAGTTCCTATATTAGAACGAATGGGTTTTGAACTATATGACTTGCAGTTCATGAAGTCAAAGAGAAGAACTATAGTGAGAATTGTTATAGACAATACTGATGGTTATGTAAGTATTGAGGATTGCGCCAGTGTCAGTTCAAGGGTAGGAGCAATGCTGGACCTTAAAGAAGTGAGGGGACTTGAAGAGCGGTATGTTCTTGAGGTATCATCCCCTGGAATTGAGAGGGAGTTGAGGAATATAAGTGATTGTGAGAGGTTCATAAATTCTCAGGTATCATTCAGAACTGAGTATGGAGAGAGCGGTGTTGGTAGATTGTTAAATATTGAAGGGCGAAATTGTATAATTGATGTTAATGGTAATATGCGTAGTATAAACTTTGACGATTTTGAAGTAATACGCATAAAAATGGACTTGGAAGAGGAACTTCAGAGGAAGGGATAGGGATAGTGTTAGTGGTAATATTAAGCATATTAAGCAGGAGTTGATGAGATGAGATTGGATACTTCGTTTCAGACCATGATTGACCAACTTGCAAAGTCAAAGAATATTGATAGAAAGGTGCTCATAGAGGCGATAGAATCAGCGCTTTCATCCGCCTCCAGGAGGAGCCATCTTGATGTTGAGGAGATGGATATACGACTGAGGGAGCTTGAGGACGGGATTGAAGTGGTAAGGGTTAAGACAGTAGTTGAAGAAGTTGAGAATCCATCTATTGAGATAGGTCTGGAGGAAGCAAGGGCGATAGATTCGGATGCAGAGATTGGCGATGAGATAGAATATGATGTTGACCCGGCGACTTTTGGAAGGAATGCAGCACAAATCGCCAAGCAGGTTATAATTCAGAGGTTAAGAGAGGCTGAGAGGGAGGTAGTATATAACGAATATAAGGATAGGGAAGGAGACCTCATATCAGGTGTAGTTCAGGGGGACACAAGGGGAATGCTGGTAGTTAATATTGGTAAGACGGAGGCTTATCTTCCAATAAGGGAGCAGATGCCCAATGAGGTTTATCGCCATGGTCAAAGGATAAGGGCGCTGGTACTGAAGGTAAAGATGACTGGAAGGGGACCTCAAATAATACTATCAAGGTCTCATCCGGATATGGTTAAGGCGTTGTTTATGGAGCAGATACCAGAGGTAAAGGACGGTTATGTTGAGATAGTAAGCATAGCAAGGGAGCCAGGAGAGAGAACCAAGGTTGCTGTTAAGTCATCTGATGTGAATATTGACCCCGTCGGAACCTGTGTTGGAATGAGGGGTTATAGGGTGCAATCTATTGTAAGGGAACTTTCAGGAGAGAAGATTGATATAATTGAATGGAGTGATGATATAGCCCAGATGGTAGTTGATGCTCTTTCTCCGGCAAGGGTGGATAGAGTGAGGGTTGATAGCGATGAGAGAGAGGTTGAGATTATTGTTCCCGATGACCAATTATCTGTTGCCATAGGAAAGAACGGTCATAATGTTCGTTTGGCATCAAAACTTTTGGACTGGAAGATAGATATAAGGAGCCGTTCTGATGAGGAGATGGCAGAGGTTTTTGAGGAGAAACTTTATGAGAATTTTATTGAGCATATTACGATGATACCAGGCGTAGGTGAGTCAATTGCGGATTCACTATTTGATAGTGGTTATAAGACCATACATGAGGTGTCTGAGGCATCTCCAGAGGACCTTGTTGGTGTTAAAGGTGTCGGTATAAAACTGGCAGAGAAAATAGTCAAGGAAGCAGGCGAGATAGCCAAGAGGGTATCCAGAGAAGAACTGCAGAGTATGGTGAGGGAGGCACTGGAAAGAGAAAAGAGAACAGAGGGGAAGATGGATGAGATGGTCGGTCTTCACAAAGCTTTGGAAAGGGAGGAGAAAACAGAGCAAGAGAAAGAAGATGCTACTGATGAAGAGGAACAAGAGATGACTTCAGAAGGGTATGAAGATGGAAATATGAAGAGGAGTAAGGGGGAGGGGAGTGAAGGTGAGATTGAAAGTAAAGAGGAATATGAGCACGAAGAAAGTGATTGATATTGCTATATGAATTTCATATTTTAATATTTTAATAAGGAATCATTTAAGTATAGATATTCGTATTATCTATTGGTATAGTTTTTAATTCTATTTTTCCATTTATAAGGTGGAGAATAGGAAATGTTATGAAAGTAAGGGAATTAGCAAAGGAGCTAGGGATAACCATAAAAGAGCTTGTTGATGAACTCAAGAAGCTAGGGATAGGTGTATCCAGTGGCGCAGATAAGTTGACCAGAGAGCAGGTTGAGGAGTATCTGAACACAAAGGAGGATACTGGTGATGTAGAGGAAAAAGCAGAGATGAGGGTAAGTGGACCAAAGTTGAAGAAGGTAGGAAGAGAGGAAAAGGAAAAGAAGTTCAAGAAAATAGAGGAGAAGCATATTAAAGAGAAACGAATTGATGAGAAACTGAAGGAAGAGAAGAGAGAGGTTAAAAAAGATAAACGAGTAGAAGAGGCAGAGAAGAGGTTAGGGATATATAATAAGCCAGAAACAAAGGAAAGGGTAAGCAAGAAGAAGATTGAAGAGAGAAAATTGGAGGATAAAAAAGTAACCACTTCTACCAAAACAAGAAGGATTGCGAAGATAAAGAGAAGGAGGAAACTCAAGAAAGAAGAGAAGGAGATATCAAAGACAAGATTGAAGAAGATGAGGGCAAAGGAAGAAAGGGTAGGGAAGAGTGTCGTGGTTCGCGGGGGATTACTATTATTTGAGCTCGCTGACCTGTTCAAAGTTGAACCAGAGGATTTAATGGATACCTATAAAAAGATGACTGGG
>QMNJ01000029.1 GCA_003647715.1 Candidatus Coatesiibacteriota bacterium | reverse complement strand
CTATCCATACCGAGGATTGAGGGAACACAGGAGTTGATGCGCTCTGAGGGTATTGATTTAATTCTGGCAACGGGCGGAATTGCTATGGTCAGGGCGGCGTACAGTTCGGGGAAGCCGGCTATCGGTGTTGGACCTGGTAATGTCCCCGTATTTATTGAGAGGACTGCTGATGTAGAGAAGGCGGTTGAGTGCATAGTATCATCAAAGACATTTGATAACGGTATCATCTGTTCATCCGAGCAATCAATAGTAGTAGATAGACCTCTTGAGGATAGCGTTGTTAAGGAGCTGGAGAAGAGAAAGGCATACTTTATGACGGAGGACGAGATAGATAGAGTGAGCAGGACTATGATACAGTCAGACGGTGGGATGAACCCCGAACTGGTTGGTAAGTCAGCGGAGTTCATAGCCAGAGCAAGTGGATTCAATGTGCCTGATGATACCACCCTTTTGGTCGCGAGATTGGCGGGAGTTGGTCGGGATTACCCTCTATCCTGCGAGAAGATTGCGCCGGTGGTTGCATTCTATGTGGAGGATGGCTGGGTGAAGGGGTGTGAGAGGTGTATTGAGATACTGGAGTATGGTGGTCTTGGGCATACACTGGTGATACATTCTAAGGATGCGGATGTGATAATGGAGTTTGGCATCAAGAAGCCAGTGTTCCGTGTTATTGTAAATGGTCCCGGCTCGCAGGGAGCGATTGGTATGGGGACGGGGCTTCCACCTGCTATGACCCTTGGCTGTGGAACATGGGGTGGCTCGGCTACCTCCGATAATATCACTCCAGAACACCTCCTACAGGTCAAGCGACTCGCTTTCAACCAACTGGAGGGCTGGTTCCCGTTTGCAGAGGGTTATAGATATAAGGAGGCAGTTAGAGTTAAGTCGGGTGTTGATAATATTAAATTACCAAATAAGTCAAAAGAAGATGTCGGGCGGGGTGGCTACGATAGGGAGGAGATTGAGAATATAGTGAGAAGAGTTTTGAGAGAGAGGGGATTGATTTA
This sequence comes from Candidatus Coatesiibacteriota bacterium, assembly GCA_003647715.1. GTDB lineage: Bacteria > RBG-13-66-14 > B26-G2 > B26-G2 > B26-G2 > B26-G2. The sequence continues at coordinate 12,231 of QMNJ01000029.1, read as the reverse complement.
GGTTAAATAGTATGGTAATTGTTTGTATAAACAGGAGGGAATATGGCAGAGAGAGATGTTGAGAAGATAGCATTGGGTATGGTAGAGACCAAAGGTCTGGTGGGAGCAATAGAGGCGGCTGATGCAATGGTTAAGGCTGCAAATGTAACATTGATAGGCAAGGAGAGGATAGGTGGAGGTTATGTTACCGTAATGGTCAGGGGCGACACGGGGGCAGTGAAGGCGGCAACCGAGGCGGGCGCAGCCGCAGCAAACAAAGTGGGTGAACTGGTAAGTGTTCATGTGATACCAAGACCACACATTGAGGTGGAGAGCATATTACCAAAAGGACCTAAAGAGGATTAGAAATTATACAATTCGTTATATTAAGTGATGTCTTATCCTGATGGCTAATGATGGCGATTCATTAGAAAGTCGTGTATCTATTCTAATAGATGCATTTCTAAAGATTGGAGAGAGAGCGGCTTATGTTCCTGTTGGTGTGTCTGCAAGGCACATTCACATCTCAAGAGAGCACCTTGATATAACATTTGGCATGGGTTATGAATTGGTATCCTACAAGCCCTTACTTCAACCGGGACAGTTTGCAGCAGAGGAGAGGGTGACGGTTGCTGGACCGTCGGGTGTTCTTAAAGATGTTCGTATTCTTGGACCGGTTCGTAGTAGCACTCAGGTTGAACTGTCAATTACTGATTGCCTTGAGATAGGCGTAGATGCTTATCTTCCAAAGGGTGATTATAAGGAGGGGGTGGGTGGAATCACAATCATAGGTCCAATGGGGAGTGTTACTTTAGATAGAGGTGTTATTGTAGCCCAGAGGCATCTGCATACGACACCAACTCTGGCAGACCGACTGGGTGTAAACACAGGTGATGAGGTGTGTGCCTATCTGGGCGGGGATAGGTCGGCAATACTGTATGGCGTTCTGGTCAGGGTAAGCGAGGACTTTGCGGATGAACTGCATCTTGATACCGATGAGGCAAACAGCGTTATGGCAAAATCGGGTCAGAATGCTCTTGTTTTTAGGTCAATGCCCCTTCCTGATGAGATATACCGTATGATGAGAGAACTGATGGGTGATGAGGGAAGAGAGAGCAAGGTTGCTGGAAGTGACTGGTATTTTGAGGGTAAACTCCTTACCGAGACGGATGTTGTTAATGCGTCCAAAAAGGGTGCGAGAAGGATAAGAGTTAGGAGAGGTTGTATAATCACCCCACTTTCAAGGGAGAGGGCATCTCTATTGAGTATAGAGATAATCATCTCATGATATTCATAATAATATGAACAAGACACTGATAGAAAAGGTGAGACAGGCGGGTATTGTTGGTCTGGGTGGAGGTGGTTTTCCTACCTATGCCAAGTGGCAGAATGGCGCGGAGGTGGTTATAGCAAATGGTGCAGAGTGCGAACCACTGCTGGTAAAAGACCGCTATCTGATGGAGAATTATCCTGATGTTATCGTTGAAGGTGTGAAGAGCGCAATGGATGCTACGGGAGCAAAGAGAGGGTATATTGCTATGAAAGATAAGTATAAGAGTGCCATAACAGCCATTGAGAAACATACTAAAAGAGGTAATATTGAAGTTGTGAGGTTGCCGGATTTCTATCCCGTAGGGGATGAGTATTTTCTGGTTGATAAAATTATCGGGAAGAGAGTTCCACCTCTCGGTTATCCCACTGAGATAGGTGTGGTGGTGAATAATGTGGAGACGCTCTACTTCGCCCAAAATGCGGTGAATGGTGAGCCGTTCACCCACAAGTTCATATCGGTTCTGGGTCTGGTCAAGAGACCCGGTGTTTATAAAGTGCCAATAGGTGCTTTGATTAAGGATATTCTTATCGCCTCAGGGGTGAAAGAGAGTTCATATCGGTTGTTTATGGATGGTCTGATGATGGGCAGTGATTGCACAGGTGATTGTGTGGTGGAGAAGACAACCTCAGCATTGTTTGTGTTGCCACTGGAGACCGCTCATAAGGTGAACCCTTCGATTCCGATAGAGGTGTTAAGGCGGAGGGCAGTAAGTGCCTGTGAGAACTGTAGGATGTGCACCGACCTGTGCCCAAGATACCTTCTCGGTTATCCCATTGAGCCCCATAGAATTATAAGGGCTTTTAGTTATAATCTATCGGGAGATGTTTATGATAGTGCAATAAGGATGGCATACAACTGCTCAGAATGCGGTATATGTGAGTTATACGCGTGTCCTATGAATCTATCACCGAGGCAGTTGAACCGGTATATAAAGAGCGCTTATAAGATGAAGGGAAGACCGGCAGCTATTGAGGAGAGGCGGGAGTATATGACAGAGAGAGCGGTTCCGCTCGGACGGCTTATAGAACGGCTTACGGTAGGTGATTTTGTGGTCAATGCAGAGTATGTTAGTGAGATTGAACCGGAATGTGTGGAGGTATCACTCACCGGATATGTGGGGGGAGATATAAAGCCAATTGTGAAGAAGGGTGATAGGGTAGAAGAGGGTCAGGTTATAGCAGAAAGCGATAACGAAGCAGGTGTTTTATTTAATGTAGCCCATTCTCCTGTAGATGGAAGGGTGGTTAGTATAGGAGAAAGAGTCAGGATTGAGGTGGTTTAGGTGCCTACATTTATGATATTTCTGGTGATTCATATATTCATGTTTTCTGCTGAGGTCACGATGTGGAGGGCTGGGATACCTGAGAAGGTGGAGGAGATACCAAAGGGGGATATTGGTGTAATATACAGTATGATTAATCAGGAGAGAATGAATGAGGGGCTGAGTTTGCTGAAGCTGGATGATACTCTATCGCATCTTGCCTGGGCTTATGCGGATGATATGGTGAGGAGGGATTACTTCGGGCATATTAATCCCGAGGGTGAAAATGTTGGTGACAGGTTGGACAGGGCGAGGATGGCTTACAGTTTGGCGGGCGAGATTCTTGCTGAGAACAGAAGTGCAGAGGGGGCGGTAGAGGCATGGTTGAAAAGCCCGGGGCACTATGAAGCGATTATGCAGGAGGGCTATGAGAAGATGGGGATTGGTGTGGTTGAATCGGATGATGATTACAAAATATATGTGGTTGTCTTCTACCGTCCCCTGAAGTTTCCTAACTTCAATAAGACGGTGATATTTGGTAGTAGATAATAAGTGGTGAAATATGGAGAAAAAAGCGATAGGAATGGTTGAGACATCCAGTGTTGCGAAGGGGCTTGAGGTTGCGGACTTCATGTCAAAAGAGGCGGAGGTTGATGTCCTTCTGTGTAATTCTACCTGCCCTGGTAAGTTCATCGTTCTGGTCTCAGGTGAGGTCGCCTCTGTAAGGTCTAGTGTGGATAAGGGGTGTGCGATGGCGGGAAGTTCACTGGTTGACCATGTTGTTATTCCAGACCCTCATCCACAGATTTTTTCCGCAATAGCAGAGACAACCGGTGTGGAGAGAATAGAAGCGCTTGGGATAATAGAGACATTTTCTTCTGCAAGCGGTCTTGTTGCTGCTGATGCGGCTGGCAAGGCGGCGAATGTTGACCTGGTGGCGGTTCGCCTTGCTATGGCTATCGGTGGTAAGGCATATGTCTATGTGAATGGCGATGTTGCCTCTGTCAGGTCTGCGGTGGATGCGGGGGCTCAAGAGGTGGAGAAGATAGGTCTTCTGGTGGCAAAGGTTGTTATACCGGACCCTGATGATTGCTTAGATAAGTTCATACTCTGAGTATTTGTCAATATCTATCAATCAACTCTGGTAATTGTTATACTCTTATTGATATGGCTGACATTGACCTTGATAGAGATATACTAAAGGTATTTACTCCTGAATACCTGTCAAAACTATCAGGTCTTGACCTGGTGGCGCGACAGGTGGTGGAGGGGTATTTTGCTGGTCTTCACAGGAGTATCTACAAGGGCTTTTCGGTGGAGTTCGCCGAGCACAGACCATATTGCTCTGGTGATGACATCAGGTATATTGACTGGGGGGTTTATGGAAGGAGAGATAGATATTACATTAAAGAGTTTGTGGCGGAGACCAGTTTGCAGGCGATTATGGTAATAGACGCATCCGGTTCGATGGATTATAAGGCGTATGGGGAGATAACCAAGATGGATTATGTGAAGCAGTTATCCTCTGCATTATCTTATCTGCTTATTCGCCAGAGAGATAGTGTCGGTCTGGCATTAATTACGGATAGATTAGTTAAGATTATCCCTGCCAGGTCCACTCATTATCACCTCTATAATCTTCTTGTTGAGATTTCAAAGATAGAGGCAGGGGGTAAGACCAACCTGGCGAGTTCATTAATAACCCTTGGTGAGCGTCTTACCAGAAGGGGTCTGGTGATATTAATATCCGACCTGTGGGATGATGACAATAGAATTTTATCGGGTATAAGGGCATTCAGAGAGAAGAAGAACGAGTGCATCGTCTTTCAGGTGCTTGACAGATTGGAGAAGACGCTCTCAGCAAGTCCGCCCCATTTTGTGAGGGAGATGGAGGGGAAGAACAGGGCATTTATAACCGAAGATATTGTCAGGTCATACAGGGAGAGATTTGAGGAGAGGCAGAGGACTATTAAGAACAACCTTTTAGAGATGAATGTAGATTATCAGATGCTATATACGGATGTCCCCCATTATATATCGCTTGCCACCTACCTCAAGAAGAGAAAGAGGTTGAGTTGAGCTTCTTACACCCATACTACCTTTTTCTGATGCCATTGTCATTACTTCCGGTGATAATTCATCTGATAAAGCATAGGAAGGTGAAGGAGGAGCCATTCCCTGATATTACTTTGGTGGAAAAGGCACAGGAACATCTCAGGAAGAAGTTTCTTCTCAAGGAGATATTGCAGTTAATAATGAGGGTTCTGATTATCGCATTGCTAGTTCTGGCGATAGCAGGTCCTTATGCAGGGGATGGAGTGAAAGGTGAATTGCTTTTGATAATTGACAATTCGCCTTCAATGGGGATTATGACAGAGAGGGGGATGTTATTTGATAAGGCGAAGGATATAGCGTGGATGGTTGTAGATGCTTTGCCCCCGGTTAGCAGGGTGTCGGTAGTGGGATTATGTGGTGGTGGTCTTGACGATTATACGAGCGATAAGGTAGTAATTAGGAGGGCGATTGATAGGTTATCTATAGGTTTTAAAAGACATGACATAAGGTTATTGGATGGAGGACCGGACGGTGATAGCGATAGGAAGATTTTATTAATCACTGATGGATACAATATTGGGAACCTTGGAGAGATGAGAGACATAGCAGAGAGTGCAGACATAATCTTCCTATCATCGGGCGAGAATGAGGGATATATAACAATTAGAAGATGCATAATGGGTGAGGATAATTCGGGTGTAATTTTAAGAATAGGTGGTGTCTCTAATGTGGAGGGATATGAACTTGAGGTTGTGGAGGGTGATAGGAGAAACATAATTGAGATTAGTGATGAGGACATAATGAGGGGAAGTATCATGCTTACTGACGGTGGGGGTGCAGGTTATGCACATCTTGTTGGCTCAAAAAACACCTTCGGTTCTTATGCCTTTTATGGAGAAAGGTCGCCTTTGAAAGTTAATATATCAACTGAAGATATTCATCTAAGTAATGTTATCACATCAGCGCTCAATGCCCTTAGGTCGGTATATCAGGTTGAGGTATCTGATAGGAAGAGTGCTGAACTGACTGTGGCAATAGCAGATGAAGGTGGTTCATACAAGGATAATATGGATACAGTTGTTTTATTCAGTGATATTTCAAGCTCAGAGAGGATGATTGAGGGTATTGGCAACCTGGTGAGGAGGAGTTATGTGGGTGGGGGGCGAATAGACCCGAAATTCTGGAAGTGGTCGGGAGGGAATGTGAACTGCAATCTTTCAGATATTAGATTTACAGACCTGTTGGCTCCTGTAAACGAGCAAGGTGTAGCAATTCTGGTTTCAGAGGATGGTTATCCTGTTCTCTTCCGCATTATGAAGGGCGACCGGAAATTGTATATATGTTCCATACCTTTATCAGGTTCATATTCTAATCTTGTATCTGGTGGTGGAATAGTCAAGATATTTGCTATCATACTTGATGACATACTCGGCGGCAGTGAGCTGGAAGTGGGTGAATATCTTTCCAACCTGAAAATTTATTTCTCGCCATTTGAGGATTATGACTTACTAGGGCTTGCTCCAGGTTTATATAGAAGACCTGATGGAAGGATGGTGGGAGTGAACATCAACGAGGATGAGTTCAACAGGATGCAAATTGGTGAAATCAACAAAGTAATTGAAGGGGTGGATATAACCACCGTTAAAGACCTTGATAGATATCTTGAAGGACTGACGGAGGATTATACCAATCTGCGCCCCTCTTTGCTGATAGCAGTTGTGGTTTTGTTATTGATTGATAGTATTATATACTTTCCGGCATTCCGTCGTCTTGGGGCTGGAATATCCTGACGATGGTTCTGCCTATTAATTTTATATCAGTAATTGGATTGTATTGCTCAGCATATTCCCTGTCCAGGTCAATCTTTCTCTCCTGTATTTTTCTATAAATCTTTCTGATGTTTTTCTTCTGTATCATCTTCTCTTCATTGAAGAATATTATCTGGGAAGGACCGGTAAGTCCGGGCTTTACACTGAATACCTTCTCCATCCTTTTGTCATAACGCCTTATATACTCTGGAATCTCTGGTCTTGGACCCACGATGCTCATATCTCCCTTCAGGATGTTAAAGAGGTTAGGTAGTTCGTCAAATTTGATGCTTCGGATAAAGCTCCCCACTTTGGTTATTCTTGAGTCATTATTGTATGTAATTTTTGAACCGCAACTATGAGAATTATTTACCATAGTTCTGAACTTCCACATTTTGAATGGCTTTCCACCCTTTCCGATGCGGACCTGCTTGTAGAATACAGGTCCGGGAGAATCTAACTTTATCAGAATACCTATGGCAAACATTATTGGAGCGAGCATTAAAATAGCATATGCCGATAATGTAAAATCCATCAATCTTTTGATTGCATCTCTAATCATAATTTAATCCCTCCAAACTTTAATTATATTATCCTTTAAAATCATTGTGCTCATATAGAAATATACCATATATGTGTAATAAAATACTATCGTGAAAACACCATTCTCCTTCTGAGCCATTGATAGATGTTTGGAGATAGGTTTGCCAGCAGACGTTTTGACCACGAATAAAGCCAGTTTATTCCATCAGATATTGCTATGAGTGTATTATGTGGAAGGTGGGTGTTTGTATAAATTCTATCTATAGTGTTCTCAAGGTGTTTTGATATTACATTTGGTAATCTATTTATCAATCTGTATAATCTGACCATAAAGGGGAATGTCCTGTGGCAGAACAAGACATGCTGATGTGGGAATTGTGGCTGGTCTAGGTATTTTTCATGAATGTAGTCGGGTTTACTTGTTAGAAACCCCCCAGCCTTAGTTATCTCATATAGAGTAGTGTTTGGGTATGGGAAGAATATGCTTAGAATGCATCTACCTGCATCAAGAATAGCATTAAGTTTAACTGTTTCAAGGAACTTCTTCTTATCTTCGTAGGGCAGACCAACCATATTGTAGGTCAATGTAGTTATCCCCGCTCTATGGCAGTCATTGAGTGCTTCTATCATCTTCTCCTTTGGTATTGGTCTCTTTAGAATCTTATATCTGATTTGGTCATTTCCGCTCTCTATACCGAAGTGGACCTGATAACAGCCCGCCTCCTTCAGGGCTTTGACTACCTCTTTGTTGTGAAGAGCGGCGTGATAACGGGCGATGAAGGGAAGGTTAATTCTCTCCTTATACATCTCAATGAACTCAAAGAACCAGTCTTTGTTGACAGGTAGAATGTTATCCATAAAGTTGATTATCTTTATATTTGGATATTTGTTGATGATATTCTCAATATATTTGATTGAACCCTCTGGAGAACGTATCCTCACATAGTGGTTTGAGTTTGGATAGACCTTTCTGAATTGGTGATTACAGCAATAAGTGCAGGTAAATGGACAACCTCGGTTAATAATGACTGGTGCGGTGTTCAATCTTGGGGAGTATAGATTTGCATAGTCAAAGAGGTCTATATCAGGCAGTGGTAGTTCGTCGAGATTTGATATTAAGGGTCTAACTGGATTTATCTTGTAGTCGCCATTTCTTTTCACCCATAGATTTCTTATCCCTTCAGGGTTAGAGTTATTTTCAAGCATATCCACCAGCTCAAGCAGTGTGAACTCTCCCTCGCCTATGCAGATGAAGTCAAAGGGAGTTCCCTTTGAACTGGCGACATCTTTGGGTGCAAGCGTTGGGTGGTAACCACCGATAAGCGTATAGATTTCGCCGAAGTCCTCCTTAATCCAATTCGCATATTGGCATACATCTTTGAATAATGTGGTTCTGCAGGTGAAGGCGGCAATATCTGGAGACACTTTTCTTATCTCCTCAACAAAATATTCTTTATTGTGAGATTTCTTGAGGTGAAGGAGGTAAACATTATGTCCAGCCCTTTTTAATACTGCGGATATTGACGCAAGCCCCTCAGAGTAATAACCGTAGGGGGACTCATCGGGGTCCCATCTGGTAGTGTAGTCGGGATAAATCAGCAGGACATTCATTGTCAGTATGCACCCCTCATGGAAATGACGCTTGGAATGGTGAGGAGGAATATCTTCAGGTCTAAAAGTAGTGACCAATTCTCTACATAATATATATCCAACTTCACCATCTGGTCGAATGGAATAGCTGCTCTTCCGCTCACCTGCCAGAGACCGGTCATTCCCTGTGGGACTGTTAATCTCTTTAAGTGCCAGTTCTTGTATTTTTTTATCTCGGAGGGCATTAATGGGCGGGGTCCAACAAGTGACATATCACCTTTTATTACATTTACCAGCTGGGGAAGTTCATCTAAACTTATTCGCCTTAAGAATTTACCAACGGGTGTGAGACGAGGGTCGTCGGGCAGGACCAGCAAGGGTCCGTCGGATTTACTTATTGGTCGTAAATCCTCGTGCCTTTTCTCAGAGCCAACATACATGGTTCTGAATTTATAGATGGTGAAACATTTTCCCTTCTCACCAATTCTATCCTGTTTGAATATGATTGGTCCTCTGCTGGTTGACTTGATTATTATGGCAATAAGAATTAGCAGTGGTAGGAGGGTCATAAATATGACAATTGAGAGAACTATATCTATGATGCGTTTCAACAATCTCCATGGTGGAGTGAGTGGTTGGTCAATTAGGCGGAAGAGTGTGATTGAACCCACTCGTTCTGGACTCACCCGATGGGTGATGATATCAAGGACATCGGGCATTATCCTGAAGTCAATGTTATGATTTCTTAAATAGAGGATTATCTCAAGTTTTCTCTTACTTGGTGCAGATGGCATTGCCAGTATTACAGTTCTAACATCGTATTTCTTGCATAACTTCTCTATGTTGTCGGTAGCCAGAACCGGGAGACCCTCAATCATCTTACCCACCTTTTTAGGATTGTCGTCAAGGAAGCCCACGATTGAACTTCCAAAAGGAGTGAGCAATCTGTATTGTGACAGAAGCAATTGACCTGCTTCTCCAGCACCGTAGATGAATATCTTATCTGTGCCTATTCCCCGCTTTAGTAATTGTGCATTTACGGACTTCAATAATAATCTCCATGCAGAGAGAACAAAAAATGTAGTGAAACCTGACAATACGATGACCAATCGCGATAATACATGCCACTTCACAAGGAATACGATTCCAAGCGTTAAAACTGTCCCTACCACCGCTGATTTTGCAATATTGAATACATCATCTATTCTGGATGTGTATTTTCTTGGCAAATAAAGTTTAAAATGTATGAATGTTAAACTCATTATAATAGAGAATAGGATTGAATATCTTATGTATAGTTCGGTTCTATAGGGGAATTCTAAATGTGGAATTTGTATGGTGGAAAAACCGAACCATTGGAAGATGTCAACAACATGGTATCTCAATCGGTATGCTATGTAGATTGAAACAAAAAACAGTATGAAGTCAAAGAGCCAGATTACTATCTGCAAAAGGTATTCCCTTGATGGAAAGTAGGCCGGCTTTTTAAAATACTTTCTGAGTTCTGTGTCTATGTCACCTTGAATATCCATTCTATCTCTCCGTCTGGGATGGAGAGTATAACTGCGGTCGCCTCGCCAGTAACCCAACCACAGACCTCACCAGGATTTATGAGCAATCTGCCACCTTCTCTTTTAACCTCACGCCTGTGGGTGTGAGCAAAGATTATTATATGGGAGTCAATATCGTCAGGTATAGGGTGAGGTAACCTGTGAAATATGGAGATAAATTCTTCCTCTATCTTCAGATTTAATGGTGGTTCAACTATCTTAAAACCTACCTCTTCAAATTTATGCCTGATTAATTCCCTTTCACCTTCATTGTTGCCGAATACACCCTTAACCGGGATTCCAACCTTCTTAAAGGGCGAAATAGCAAAAGGTGAGACGAGGTCACCGGCGAATATGACAAGATGAACATCCTTCATATAGAATTTTTCAAGAAAATATTGTGTGTTATCTATATGGTCATGCGTATCAGCAAGGATACCTATCTTCATATTTACAATAATAGCATAATGTATGTAATTTTTATATTTGAATAGAGTTTATGAAGTGCTCTTAAACAAGAGACCTTATCTCCCTTATTAACTCTTGAGCCATTTCTTTTGATGTGTATAAGTGTGGCGAGAACCTCACATAGTCCTCTCTCAGGGTGAAGGTGTATCCCTTTCCCATAACGGTCTTCATTATATGCTTTCTTTCTTCATCTATTTCAAACGAAATTATGCTCGTCTTACCGATGTGGTTTTCTGGTGTGATAAGATTAAATCCCGAACTTGATAACTCTTCCGCTATTGTCTTGCATATTTCTGATGAATGTATGTGTATGTTTTTCAGCTCCACTTCCTCAAGAAGAGATATTGACCTGGCAAAGCCAGATAAGAGGGCGTTGGGCAGTGTTCCAACTTCAAAAACTCTGGCGTCAGGATAGAACTTATAGTCGTAATTGGTCAGGTCGTATGGTCTTTCACCTCTGTCCACGGATAACCAACCAGTAAAAGGGGGAGTTATATTGCTCCTCAAATCATTGGAGATATATAGAAAGCCACACCCCGCTGGTGATAGGAGCCATTTCTGACCTCCCACTGCAAGGAAGTCAATACCGGTATCTTCAATATTGACCACCCTCGTTCCCACAATCTGTATCCCATCCACTATTAAAATAATGTCTTTCTCCTTGCAGAGATTTGCGATTTCCTCAGCAGGATTTATTATTCCGCTTTTGAAGTTCACCCAGGAAATGATGACGCACATGGTATTCTTGCTTATGTTCTTTTTGATGTCGTCGGGCGATACATAACCTTCGTTTGATTTGATTAATTTCACATTTATACCTCTGTCTATGAGTGGAATTGTTGAGTAGTATAGAGAGGGGAAGGAATTTTCTGGTATGATAATTTCATCTTCTTTTTTCAGATTTATAGAGTGCAGGGCAATGCCTATTCCCCATGAGGTATTAGGAGTTAGGGCTATGTTTTCAGGGGTTGTGTTGATTATTCGCGAGGCAGATTTTCTTGCTTCTAAATGCATATTCATCACATCAATAATGTCCCCGACCTTCTCGGGGTTACTGATGTGTTTCTTTATTTTCTTGAGTGCACTTTCAGGTGGTAAACCGACTGAAGCAGTATTGAAATACTTTGATGCATGCTGTTGGAACTCAATCTTGAGGAGATTAGAAAATTTATTATTCATTAATTAATTATATATTTATAATCTATTCTGGTGCCTCTTCTGATTTTGCTATATCATTCAGAATCTGAGATATAGGAATCTTTGAACTGAATTTCTTCAGGTGTTCCTGTGCCTTTTTTTCTGCTTTCCTTTTGGCTTCATTGATGGCGCTCACCAGCATAGATTCGAGCATTCCTGTGTCTCTTTTATCTATGCATTGTGGGTCAATTTTTATAGAAAGGATGCTTCCATGTCCATTTGCTATAACCTTAATCATCCCCGCACCCACATCAACTGAGACCCTTAACTCTTCAAGTTCTTGTTTCACCTTTTCTATGTTGTCCTGAAGCGACTTCACCTGCTTGAGAATGGCTCCGAGCCCACTATTAAACATCTATTCTCAACCTCCTAAAAACAAATTATTGTAGGGTATCATAATTATTTATATCATTCAATCTAAATATGAATTAATGCACAATCATATTT